>JAPOQB010000448.1 GCA_026710965.1 Deltaproteobacteria bacterium
CGTAAACCCTTGTTTGTGAGGCACAACCCTAACCTATATCGATGGCTTGTCAAAGCATCCCCTGAAGGACTCGACCATGAACTCCCAATCGCTGACCATCGAAACCCTCACCCACGGCCCCTGGGGGCTCGGACGAGACCAGGGCAAGGTCATCCTGGTCCCCATGACGGTGCCTGGGGACCAGGTGGAGGTGGAGGTCGTAGAAGAGCACAAACGCTACTCGGTAGCCCGGCTGGCGTCACTGTCGCGGCCGTCGCCGGCGCGCCGGACGGCGCCGTGTCCGTACGCCGGCACCTGCGGCGGCTGCTCCTGGCAGCAAGTCGCCTACGAAGAGCAGCTTCGCGCCAAGCAGCGGAACGTCGCCGACACCCTCACCCGGGTCGGCGGCCTCAGCGGCTTCGAGGTCCTTCCCATCCTGCCCTCGCCGCGGGAGTATCAGTACCGGCGCCGCATCCGGCTGCACGTGGACGAAGGCGGAACGCTCGGTTTTCGCCGTGCCTTCTCCCGGGACCTGGTGGAGGTCGCCAACTGCCTGATCGCGGACCCGGACGCGGACCAGGCCATTGGCGTGGCCGCCGAATGGCTCCGGCGCCTGGGAACGAAAGTGACCGAGGTCGAGATCCTGCGCGCCGACCGGCCCGGCCAGGTCATACTCTCGGCCATCACCCGGAACCGGTTGAGCGGCGCCGATGCCCATGCCTGCGAAGACGCCGTGACCGGACCCGTGGCGGGTCTCATCATGGGCGGTCCCCGCTGGCGCCGCCATTGGGGCGACACCACCCTCTCCTTCGTGGTGGATGGGGACCTGAAATTGCGGCACGACGCCGACACCTTTGGACAGGTCAACCCGGACGGCAACCGCGAACTGCTGAACGAGTTGCTTTCCTGGGAAGCCTTCGGAGAACAGGACCGGGTCCTCGAGCTCTATGCGGGCGCCGGCAACCTGACACTGCCCATGGCTCGCCGGGTGCGGCGGGTGACGGCGGTGGAAGCCGGTCGGAGACTGGTCCAGAGCGGCGAGCGCAACGCCGCCCGCAACGATCTTCACAACATCCGGTGGCTCCGGCAGGATGCCGTCAGCGCCGTGGAGGAGTTGATCGGCCAAGGCCGCCGCTTCACCACCGTGGTGCTCAATCCGCCCCGGACCGGGGCCAAGAACGTCGCCCCGAAGCTGGCCGCCCTCGGCGCCCGCAGGATCCTCTACGTCTCTTGCAATCCGGCGACGTTGGCCCGGGACCTGCGCCACCTTGCCGCCCAGGGCTTTGTCCTGCAACGGGTCCGCCCGGTGGACCTCTTCCCACAGACCTTTCACGTCGAAACGCTGGCCGAACTGGTCCTCCCCGAAGCCCTCGGACCAGCCGCCGAATCAGACGAATGAGGCGTATTTACGGGTAGTTACAGATTCCGTTCCACTTTCTTGTTGAATTCTCGCAGAAACTTGCAACCCGGGCTCCCCCGCGTCTTCAGGGTTGAGATACGGGCTTCAACTAGTGTAGACTGTGCCGGGGAGGAAGAAATGACCCAGCCGAAGAAACGGGTAACTCCGAAGGTCACCATCATCGACAGCAACGGCGCCAGCCAGACCATC
>JAPOQB010000540.1 GCA_026710965.1 Deltaproteobacteria bacterium
CGTATTGGCGTGACGTCGATGCCCGTAACGAGTATCCGGAGGCGTTCGTGCGCAAGCTCACGGAGCTGGGCTGGCTGGCGGCGCTGATCCCCGAGGAGTACGGCGGCATCGGCCTGGGGATCACCGAGGCCAGCATCATCCTGGAGGAGATCAACCGCTGGGGCGGCAACGCCACCGCCTGCCACGCGCAGATGTACACCATGGGCACCGTGCTGCGGCACGGCAGCGAGGAGCAGAAGCGGCGCTATCTGCCCGGGGTGGCCAGCGGCGAGATCAGGCTCCAGGCGTTCGGCGTCACCGAGCCCGACTCCGGCTCCGAGACCACGCGCATCCGCACCACGGCGGTGCGCAAGGGCGGCCGCTACGTGGTCAACGGGCAGAAGATCTTCATCTCCCGGGTGCTGCAGTCGGACCTGATGCTGCTGCTGGCACGGACCACGCCCTACGACGAGCTTTCGGACAAGACCCGCGGATTGTCGGTCTTCCTGGTGGACATGAGAGAGGCGGGCCAGGCGCTGGAGGTGAAGCCACTGGACATGATGATCAATCATCATACCAACGCGCTTTTCTTTTCCGACCTCGAGGTGCCGGTGGAGAACCTCATCGGCGAGGAAGGCATGGGCTTCCGCTACATCATCGACGGCTGGAACGCGGAGCGCATCCTCATCGCCGCCGAGGCGGTGGGGGACGGGCACTGGTTCGTGGATCGGGCGGCGCGCTACGCCGGCGAGCGGCAGGTATTCGGCCGGCCCATCGGCGCCAACCAGGGAATCCAGTTCCCCCTTGCCCAGGCCTACGCCCACATCGAGGCGGCGGACCTGGTGCGCTATCACGCGGCCTCGAAATTCGACCGCGGCGAGCGCTGCGGCGCCGAGGCCAACATGGCCAAGCTGCTGGCCTCCGAAGCCGCCTGGGAGGCGGCCAACGCCTGCATGACCACCCACGGCGGCTACGGACTGTCGGTGGACTACGACGTCGAGCGGAAGTTTCGCGAAACCCGGCTGCTGACCATCGCGCCGGTGAGCAACAACCTGGTGCTTGCCTACCTGGGCCAGCACGTGCTGGGCATGCCGCGGTCCTACTGACAGAGGCGGCGCGGACTCAACCGCCGATCCGTTGGGAGCCCGCGCGCGATGCGGCGGAGGCGGCGACAGGAAATCGGATGGACTTGCAACGTTCCTGGATGTTCGTGCCGGGTCACCGGCAGCGGATGATCGACAAGGCCCTGGGGCTGGACGCCGACGCCCTCATGCTGGACATCGAGGACGGCGTGGCTCCGGCGGAGAAGAATCAGGCGCGGCAACTCATCGGCGAGGCGCTGAGGCGGGAGCGTGGACCGCGGGAACCGCTCCGGTATGTGCGCATCAACGCCATCGGCCACCAGCGCATGGCGGACGATCTGGCGGCGGTGCTGCGCCCGGGACTTGACGGGTTGGTGCTGCCCAAGGTGGAGTCGCCGGACGAGATCGCGACGGTGGAGTCCCTGGTGGCGGACCACGAAGCGGCCACCGGCGGGACGGTGAAGCTGCTGGTGGCCATCGAGAGTCCCAGGGGGCTGCTGGCGGCTCCGGCCATCGCCGGGTGCTCGCCGCGGGTCGTGGGCCTGATGTTCGGCGCCGAGGACTTCGGCCGGGAACTGGGCCTGCCCGCGTCTCGCGAAGGAGAGGCTCAGGAGCTGCTCTACGCCCGCTCGGCGCTGGTGGTGGCGGCGGCTTCGGCCCATGTCCAGGCGGTGGACGGCGTCTGGGTGGACCTTCAGGACCCGGACGGGCTGGCGCGGTTCGCGTTGCAGTCGCGGCGCCTGGGCTTCACCGGCATGTCGTCGATCCATCCTTCGCAGATCGCGCCCGTCAACGTCGCCTTCAGCCCCCGGCCGGATGAGATCGACTACGCCCGGAAGGTCATAGCCGCGTACGAGGAGGCCGCCGCCCGGGGCGACGGCTCGGTGGCCTTCGGCGGCCAGCTCATCGACCGCCCGATCATCGAGCGGGCGCGCCGGACCCTGGAGCTGGCCCAGACCCTGGGCGTCGCGGACCCATGACGACGC
>JAPOQB010000128.1 GCA_026710965.1 Deltaproteobacteria bacterium
CAGTAGCTGGAGAAAAGCTCCCACGGCGCCTTCTGCAGGTTCAGTTTCCCGGTCTGGGTGTTGAAGTGGGTCAGCTTCTTGTTGAAGACCGTGGCGCCGGCCGGACCTTCGTCCGGCAGCACCCGGTTGATGTCGTGGAGGCGCTTGGTCTCCTCCAGGGTGCCGTCGGCGCGCATGAGCACGGGGCCCTGGATGCCGTTGTTGCCGAACTCCCGGAGCTTGTCGTGAAGGGTCTTGCCCTCGCGTTGGGCGGCCACCTTGACCGCGAAGAAATCCTTGCGCGAGCCCCGTGAGAAACGCGCACCCTCTTCCAGCACCTGGTTGGAATCCTCCCAGTCGAAGCCCTGGAAGCCCATCTTCCGCGCCAGTTGCGCGATGATCCACCAGTCCGGCCGGGCCTCGCCGGGGGCGTCGTAGAACTTGGGGTAGAGGCGGATGCGGCGCTCGCCGTTGGCCCGGGTAAAGGTCTCCTCGCCCCAGCCCGCCGCCGGGAACACGATATCCGCGTAGCGCGCGCCGATGGGATCCACCAGGTAGATGTCCTGATGCCACACCACCATGCCGCCCGAGTCGGTGCGCCGCTTCAGCGTTTCCACCACGTCCTCACGGTCGAAGCTCCGCACCTGGTGCGGGTTGCGCGTGGTCAACTCGTCGAACTTCTCCTGCAGGGACTGGGTGCCGCACATGGCCTGCACCCAGGTGTTGCCGATGACGTGGGCCAGGCGGGTATGGCCGGCCATCAGGTAGCGGTCGGTGTCCAACGCCCGCCGGCGCCGGCCGGGCAGCTTTTCCGGGCTCTTGTTGCGCGGGTAGCTGCCGCCCCGCAGACCGCCGCGCTGGTGTCCGCCGGCCCGGCCGACGACCTGGCCCGGCCGCCCGCCGGCGCCGCAGACGATGCCCAGGGAAGCGATGGCGTTGGTGTTGCCGGTGTTGTTGGACCAGTAGCAGCCCTTCTCGATCATGATCGAGGTCTTGGGCCGGGAGCCGTCGGCACCCGGTTTCGCCATCCACTCGGCGGCCGTGTAGATCTTCCGGACGTCGATGCCGGCGATGGCGGCGGCCTTCTCCGGCACCGAGTAGTCCTGGGCCAGCAGCCACTTCTTCCAGTCCTCGAATCCGTCGGTCTGGAACATGCCCCAGGTGGTGCGCCACTGCCACGGCGTGTTGCGCGTGCCCTGCCCGAACCCGGATGAGCTCTCCCACTTGGAGTTGACCCACTTGCGGATCCACTCTCCGTCCTCCCACCCGTTCTCGACGATCACCCGGGCGATGGCCATCAGCACCGGCAGGTCGGTGCCCGGCTGGATGTCGATGTACAGGCCGCCCTGGCTTTCGGCGTAGGCGACGCCGGCGGTGCGGCGCGGCAGCATGAAGATCGCCTTTTGCCCGTTCTGGATGCCGGGCATGATCCAGTCGGTAAAGAGGATGGTCTTGGTCTCATAGGGGTCCGTGCCGCAGATCAGCAGCACCTCGGCGTCGCGCCAGTCCTCGTAGGACGGCCCGAAGTTGTCGAACCCCGCGTCGCGAAAGCCCGGCGTGGAGGTGACGTCGGACGGCGTGTCATGGAACGTGAAGTTCGCCGTGCGCACGTTCCGGAGAGCGTACTTGGTGATGGCGTAGGTGTTCTCGAGATAGCCGTAGGAGAAGGTCTTGACGGCATAGGCGTTGGTGCCGTGCTTCGCCAGGACGTAGTTCCCCACCTCCGCCGCCACGTCCAGGGCGAAGTCCCAGGTCACCGGCATCAGCACCCCGAAGATCCGCACCAGCGGCGACCGGAGCCGGTCGCGGGTGGGCTTGTCGGGGTTGTAGACCTTCTGCGCGATCAGGCCGCCCCGGACCGAGGAGTTGCCGCTGTGATTGACGAAGTCGGTGTCCTTGTCCGGGAGGATGACCACGTGGTGGGGTCTGCCCTCGTGCATCACGATGTTGTGCTGGTCGCCGCTGACCCAGGAACCAAGGGGCTCCACGGGGAAGTCCGCGCCAAGGGCGTTTTCGGCGGCCTTGGGGCCGCCGTCCTTCCCGCGCCGCACGGGCCAGCGGTACACCTTGTAGCCGCAGGCCACCACGCAGTAGTCGCACGCCGTGGAGATGACGTCGGCGTCCGGGGGCGGCAGCGGCACGCTCTCTGCGGGGATGTGATACGGAGTAGCCATGGCAGCGGGTCCTCAGGACTGAAGATTATCGAACCGGCCGTAGATCAGGCCGAACATGCCGACGGCGTAAATGTCGTCGCCGTCGAGTTCCAGCAGCACCTGTGGCAGCGACTGGTAGGCCTGCCCCGAGATGAAGATGCCGTGGCGGGTGAGATCGAAGGTCGTAAGGTGCAGCGGGCACGGGCCCAGCGCCTTGTCGCCGGGCCGGTACGTGCCCTGGAGCGGGCCGCCCTGGTGCGTGCAGGTGTAGTTGAAGGCCACCACGTCGCGGCCGGGGCCGATGCCGCCGCCCGCGGGGGTGCCGAGCTTGACCAGGATCGACTCCGAGTAGTCTCCCTCGTCGGGATATTCGAAATCGACGGGCTCATCCAGTTCCAGCGACGACAGCTTGCCGATGAGCTTTCTCGGGTAGGTGGACACCACCGCCGGCGTCTGCGCTTCGGGGCGCCCGGGAATGCCGATCATGACCACGGCGGTGGTGATGCCGCTCCACAGGAGAAAGCTGCGCCGGCTCACCAGGCAGGGCGTCGAGCCGTCTTTGTCCTCGCCGCCCGTGCGCTGCCGAGGGAGCTTTCCGCAGGATATCGTCATCGCACTGTCCTCCGGCGTCCGCGTGGGTCCCGGACGCTACGAACCCTTCCCGCCCGGAGGCGGCAGCGGCTCCATCACCGGGATATCCGGCGTCTCCATCAGGATTTCCTTGCCCGAAAGGCTTTCCAGGAAGGCCACCAGGTCGTCCATCTCCGCATCGCTGAGGCCCAGGGGCCGGATCAACGGACTCTTGGTGGCGGCGAACTCGTTCTCGCCGCCGCCGCCGTTGTAGAACGCCACCACGTCGCGCAGGGTC
Organism: Deltaproteobacteria bacterium; assembly: GCA_026710965.1. Taxonomy (GTDB): domain Bacteria; phylum Desulfobacterota; class Binatia; order UBA9968; family JAJDTQ01; genus JAJDTQ01. The sequence continues at coordinate 3,001 of JAPOQB010000128.1, forward strand.
TCGAGCATGCCGTTGTGCATGTAGGGCGCCGTGTACCGGGTGTAGCGGAGGCTCGGGGTGCGGAACTTGCCCAGGTGCTTCTTTTCCTTGGTGCGGAAGTAGAGGCCCGGGTCGTCCTTGGTCTTGCGGTACATGTCCTCGGTGGTGCCCTTTGCATAGAGCTCGAAGCGGAAGGTGATCTGCGCCACCGCGTCGTCTTCCCAGCCGTTGTAAGGGGGCACGCCGACATTGTGGTACTTCTCGTCCGTCAGCAGCGGCCCGCGGTGACAGGCAATGCAGTTGGCCTTGCCGGCGAACAGCCCGAGGCCACGTTTCTGGGACGCGTTCAGCGCGCCGTCGTCGCCGCGCAGGTAGCGGTCGAAGGGCGTGTCGGTCTGGACCAGGGTGCGCTGGAACGCGGCGATGGCCATGTACGCGTGGCGGATGTTGGGCCAGTCATCGCCGAAGACCTCCTTGAACCGGCGCCGGTACTCGGGCACGAAGGCGAGCCGCGCTTCCATCATGTCGTCCTCGCCGTTGCCCGCCACCGCCCCCCTGGCGGCGGAGCGGGCCTGGGATTCCAGCGACTTGGACGACCCGGCCCAGAAGAGCTTGCCGTAGTAGGCGGCGTTGATGATGGTCTGGCTGTTGCGCCAGTGTATGGTGCCGGGGTAGCCCGTGCTGACGGCTTCCGGCACCGACCAGCCCGCCTCCGGGAAATGGCAGACGGCGCACGGCATGGCGTAGTTGCCCGACAGGATGGGGTCGAAGAACAGCAGCTTGCCGAGCTCGACCTTCTCCGCCGACATCGGGTTGTCCGCCGGAACCGGGGCCGGACCCAGGGGGGCCAGCTCCGGCGGCCGCAGGGCGCCCGCCGGCACGGCTGTTGCCAGCACCGCGGCGATCAGGATGACGCGAAACGTGTTCACCGTCGTCCTCCCCGTGTCAATTCGGAGCCTTGCGCCAGTTCGGGACCGGCGCGTAGTCGTAGTCGTCCGCGCGCCACACGAATGCGTCGGCGTCGAACGTCTCTCCGCTCACGGCGTCGAGGAACGCCAGGAGGTCGGCCTTCTCTTCCGCTGTCAGCTCCAAAGGTTTGAGCCGCGGATCCTTCAAGGGATCGTCCCCGCCGCCGGCGTCATAGAAATCCACGACCTCCTCCAGCGACCGGAAGACGCCGTTGTGCATGTAGGGCGCCGTCCACTTGAGCTCGCGCAGCGTCGGGGTGAGGAAGCTGCGCCGGGTCTCCGGACGGTGGGTGCGCACGTAGGCGCCGGGGTCCTCCCGCAGGCCCATGTAGTTCTCGATGCCCATGAACTTGGCATAGGTCACGAAGGCCGAGTGCCTGCGGGGGTCGGCCCAGATCTCGGGATTGTCCGGGACCCCGGTGTTGTGCGGCTTGTCGTCGGTGAACCGCGCCCCGGAGTGACACGCGGCGCAGCCGGCACGGCCCTGGAACAGCGCATGCCCCCGGCGGGCGGCGGCGGAGAGCGCACCCGTGTCGACGGGCGCGCCGCGCGAGACGATGGTGCCGAGGAACACGGCCAGGGCGTTGCGGGCGCCGCCGTTGGACGGCTCGCCCAGCCCGGCCGCGCGGAACATCTTCACATAAACCGGATCCTGCTTCAGACGCTCCTGCATGAGCCTCATGTCCATGTTCATGAGGTAGGTCTCGGTGATCATCCCGCGGACGACGTCGTTGAGGTTCGTGCCCAAGCGGCCGTCGTGCATCCAAGCGGCGCGGCGGCCGACGTTGGCAAGGGTCGGCGTGTTGCGGAAATGGGCGGCGCCGGTATAGGCGGCGGACAGGGCCTTGCCGTCGGTGAATGCCTTGTCGGGCTGGTGGCAGGTAGCGCAGGCGAAATTGACGTCGCCGGAAAGCCGCTCGTCGTAGAACAGCCGCTTGCCGAGCTCGGCCCGGGCCGAGGTAGCGTCATTGGCCGCGCTGCCGGGCTGAGCGGCAAAACCGACCACGGACACGATGATCAACCCGAGAATCGTTCTACTGAGCACCATCTGCGAACCTCCGGTTGCATCCTCCGGAACCGACCCGGGACACCATGATAATAACACCGATGCGCGCGGCGAGGCAAGAAAAACCCGTTCCGCGGGCTACCGTTGCCCCTTCCAATCGGCGGCAACACGACTTAAATTGTCGGGAGTATCCGGTACGAGGATGGCCCGCACGGGCCGTCAGGCGCTGACCACATCCACGGTGAGCACGGGAGGTTTCACCATGGTACCCGTCGTTTTCCTTTTGTCCGCGTTCCTGGCCTGGACGGCCGCGGGGGCGAGCGTGGCGTTCGCCGAAGGCGACGCGGCGGCCGGCAAGAGGGTCTTCAAACGCTGTCTCGTGTGCCATACCGACGTGGCAGGCAAGCACAAGACCGGACCCACACTCCACAAGGTCCTGGGCCGGCCCGCGGGAACGGCCAAAGGGTTCCGATACTCGGAGGCGTACGTACGGGCGGGCAAACAGGGCCTGGTCTGGAATGAGGACCACCTGCTCCAGTACCTCAAGAATCCCAAGAAGTATCTCCGGAAGTTCCTGAAGGATCCCAAGGTCAAGTCGCGCATGACCATGAAATATTTCAGGGAGAAGGACCGCCGGAACGTCATCGAGTACATGAAGTCCCTTGGCGACTGAGCCGGGCCTCCGGCGAGTTGTCGTTTCGCCGCGCCCGCCCGCCACGGGATCAGGCCCGTGCGTCGTTGACAGCGACAATCCGGTTTGGTATCGGCGTGTCATGGACCGGCAAGGGTCGGTTCCCAAGCATTCCCGGCCTGACGGCCTGGAGGAGGTGACCGATGGATAGGCATGAACCGCGCGGCACTGTGCATTGGATCGATCATTTTATCGTGGGCACCAACGACATGGTGACCTGGGTCGACTGGGCGGTGAACGCCACCGGCATCACGCGGCGGCCGATCCGCGGCATCACCACCAACGCGCGCAAGAAGGACGTCCCGATCATGTGCTTCCTGTGGTGGGACGGCGAGTCCTGCCGCATCGGCGCGTTCCTTCAGCCCGAGGTCTATCCGTCAGCCAAGCCGCTGGGCGAGGAACTGCCGCGGTGCGGGTTCTACATCCGGCCCGAGGACGTGGACCGGCACGTCAAGCGGCTCGAGCGTCACGGCATCCCCCACACCGACCCTGTACGGACGGCCGACGGCGGCGACGAGGGCACGGTGATCCACTTCGCCGATCCCGACGGCAACCAGTTCGAGTTCTGGGCCCCCGATCACATGCCCGAGGGCGCCATGGAGGTCTGCACTTCCGAGGGCGTCGGCCGCATCAGCCACGCGGTGTACGGCTCCCGGGATCTGGGCAAGACCGCCAACTTCTTCGAGCAATATTGCGCCCTCACGCCGGAAGTGAACCCGAACGTCGCGGAGGGCAACCTGGTGCTGCGCCTTCAAGCCGGCGGACGGCTCATCTACAAGCTCACGGACAAGGTGGACGAGCGCGTGGCCGGCCACGGACCCTGGTGGGACATGCATACGGCGCTGACGGTGCGGGCCGAGGAGTTCATGCCCAACTACCGCCGCATGTGGGAGACTCTGCCGGAGGAGGCGATGGCCAAGGAAGAGGATACCCTCACCCTGGAGGAAGAGGACGCCCTGCCGGCGCGCACCGGCCTGCACCGGAGCCCGGTGGGATATCGCTGGAAGGCCATGTTCGAGCGCGGCGACGAATTCTACGACTGGGACGGCCACGCGTTCCACTTCTTCGGCGGCAGGCCCGTGAAGGACGACGGCTCCCTGGCCCTCTACACCATCGTCGAGCAGGAAGAATACCTCACCGACGTTGCCGTGGAGGCCGAGAAGGCGCGAGTCGCACAAGGATAGCCGCGGCCAATTTCACCCCTGGTTGAAATCAGCCGCGGCTGATTTTGACTAGGGTCTAAAAATGGGCGTACACTCGCCCGTGCTGGCCGCCGCATGGGAGGCAGCGCGTTTCAGGCTCCGGAGCCCGGCCGGCGCTGTTGGGACCGCACCGTTTCCAACACGCCGAATTCCGGATAAGCGTCGTTGCCGTGCTCCGCCGCGTCCAGTCCGGCGATTTCCGCCACCCGCGACACGCGCAGGCCAACCACGAACTTGATGACGTTGAACATCGTCAGACCGCATACCATGCAGAAAGCGAACACACTTACCACGCCCACCACCTGGGCCATGAGCAAATCGGCTCCGCCACCGTAGAGAAGCCCGGACTCCGTGTGAAACAGCCCCAAGAGGACGGTCCCCAACGCGCCGGACACCCCATGGACGGAGATCGCGCCCACGGGGTCGTCGATCTGCATCCGATCGAACATCAGCACGGAGAAGACCACGACGACCCCCGGAAGAAGTCCGAAGAAGAGGACGGCTGCCCAGGTTTCCACGAAGGCACATGCGCCGGTGACTGCCACAAGGCCGGCGAGGACGCCGTTGAGTGCCATGGTGACGTCCGGTTTGCCGAACAGCAACCACGCGCACACGGTAGCGCCGATGGCGGCCGCCGCGGCCGCAAGGCTGGTGTTTGCGGCGATGACCGCTATGCCGTTTACGTCGGAACCCATGATGCTCCCGGTGTTGAAGCCGAACCAGCCGAACCACAGAATAAACACCCCAAGGGTAGCCATCATCAGGTTGTGACCCGGGAGCGCCAGGGGCATCCCCAAATCACTGTATTTGCCGATCCTGGGCCCCAGCACGATCACGCCCGCCAACGCAAACCACGCACCGGTGGAGTGCACGACCGTGGAGCCGGCAAAGTCCAGCATGCCCAGTTGCGCAAGCCAGCCGCCGCCCCAGACCCAGTGCCCCACCATGGGATAAAAGAACAGCGAGATGAGGAAACTGAAAATCAGATAACTCAGGAATCGGGTGCGCTCCGCCATGGCGCCGGCCACGATGGTGGCGGCGGTGGCACAGAACATCAGTTGGAAGAACCACGCCGTCAAGGTGGGAACCGACGTCCAG
>JAPOQB010000585.1 GCA_026710965.1 Deltaproteobacteria bacterium
CCCGCCACTACCGGGTCTCGGCCATCAACTCCGTCGGCACGGGCGCCGCCTCCGACACCGCGAGCGCCACGACCGACACCCTTCCCGGGAAGCCGACGGGCCTCTCGGCAAGCCGGAACGGGGGGACGCGAATCGACCTCTCCTGGACCGCCCCCTCCGTCACCGGCGACGGCGCCATCAGCGGCTACCGGGTCGAGGTCTCGAGCGACAGCGGCTCCACCTTCTCCGACCTCGAGGACGACACCGAAAGCACGACCACGACCTACGCCCACACGGGTCTCTCGGCGAGCACCACCCGCCACTACCGGGTCTCGGCCATCACCTCTGTCGGCACCGGCCCGGCCTCCGACACCGCGAGCGCCACGACCGCCTCCGACGCCACCCTGCCGACAATCACCAGCGCGGCGGTGACCGGGAGCGAGGCGACCCTGGCCTTCAGCGAGGCGCTGGATACCGCGTCGCGCCCAGCGGCGAGCGCATTCACGCTCACCGCCGAAAAGGGGGGCGTCACGCGCACCATTTCCGGCAAGACGAGCAGGGTCCAGTTATACGGCACCAGTGCCGCTGTGTCGTTCGTCGCGGCGGCCGACGCCGACGAGGAGCTGACGCTGAGCTACACCGCCCCGGCGACCAATCCCCTCCAGGACACCGCGGGCAACGACATGGCCTCCTTCTCCAGCATGAGCGCGGAAAACGCCAATACCACGACCCAGCGCCCGGCGAGCTTCTCCGCGGACACGGCGAGCTTCTCCATCGCCGAGAGCCACGCGGACGGGGCGACGGTGGGCACGGTGACGGCGACCGACGCCGACGGCGATACGCTGACCTACTCGCTGGCGAGCGGGGGCGACAACGACTCGTTCAGCATCGGGAGCGGCACGGGCGTCATCACGGTCAGGAGCGGGGTGCAGCTCGACCACGAGGCGAAGGCGAGCCACTCCCTCACCGCCCAGGTGAGCGACGGCCAGGACCCCGACGGCAACCCCGCCGCGATCGACGACACGCTGGCGGTGACGGTGACGGTGACCAACGTGGAGGAGCCGCCCGGGGCGCCGACCGCGGTGGTGGTGAGCACGACCGGTACGGCGACGCTGACGGTGCGCTGGAGTGCGCCGGCCGACGTCGGGGCGGGGGTTGAGGGCTACACGCTGCGCTACCGGGTCTCGGGCGGGCAGTGGAGGACCGACGAGGCGGGCGCGGGCACGGCGGCGGTGCTGGGCGGGCTCACCCCGGCCACCGCCTACGAGGTGCAGGTGCGCGCCCACGGCGACGGCACCGGCCCCTGGTCGGCGTCGAGGCAAGGGACCACCGCGGCGCCCGCGACCACCCCCACCGTACCGAGATTCGTCGGGGGCTCATCGGCGACGAGCTTCGCCCTCGACGCGCCGCACGAGGACGCGGCCCAGGTGGGCCGGGTGGTGGCGAGCGACGCCGACGGCGATACGCTGACCTACTCGCTGGCGAGCGGGGGCGACAACGATTCGTTCACCATCGACGACGCGGGGCTCATCCGGGTGAAGGCAGGGGAGGTGTTGCCGGCGGGCACGCAGTACACGGTGACCGTGCAGGTCACCGACGGCGAGGACGCCAACGGCGCCCGCGAGGCGGTGCCGGTCATCGACGACACCCTCACGGTGACGGTGACGGTGCCCAACGTCACGGGAGACACGACCGTGCCGACCCTGGACAGCGCTGCGGTGAGCGGGACAACGCTGACGCTGACTTTCAGCGAAGATCTGGACACCGCCCATAAACCGGCGACGGGTCAGTTTGCCATCTCTGGCGATAACTCCAGCCCAACGATCGATTCAGTAACTTTTAAGACCGGCGACTCCTCTAAAGTCGAGCTGGGGTTGAGCGCCGCGTTGACGAAGGAGGCTGCGGCCGATGTTGTCACGGTGACATATACCCAGCCAAGCGACGATAATAACAAGTTGCAGGACAGCGCCGCAAACTTTGTCGCGACTGGCGTTAGTGCGACTGTTACAGGCGTTAACGCCACAGACAAGACCGCGCCGACGTTCTCCAGCGCGACGGTGAACGGTGCAACGCTGACGTTCAACTACAACGAGGCCCTGGATACGGGCTCCACGCCGGCTACGACCGATTTCACGGTCTCGGTGGCGGGCACGGACAAGACGCCCTCGGGGGTCTCGGTGTCCGGCAGCTCGGTGATACTGACGCTGGCTACGGCAGACGCTGTGACCGCCGGCCGGACGGTGACGGTGAGCTACACGGCGGGCACAAACCCCATCCGGGACCTGGCGCAGAACAACGCGGCCGCCCTCTCCGGCCAGGCGGTGACCAACGTCACGGGGGTGCCGACGCGGACGCCGACGCGGACGCCGGCGTGGTTGTCGCGGTTCGGGCGCACGGTCGGGACGCACGTGCTGGATGCGGTCGGGGAGCGGCTGCGGGCGACGCCGGACGAACCCTCGCAGGTGACCGTGGGCGGCTACCAACTGCCCCTGGAGCAGCCGGCGGGCCTGGCGGGCATCCTGGGGCTGGGGAGGAACGCCGGCGGCGCAGGCCACGACGAGCCTGGGCTGGCGCCTGAGCCGGACCCGCGCCTGAGCCGGCACCAAACCCTCCAGGTGAATCTCCGCCAGGCCCTGCTCGGCAGTTCCTTCAGGCTTAACCTGAACCCTTCGACTTCGCTCAGGACAGGCGGGACGGACACGGAGGCCGCGATCCCCCGGGTGACGGCCTGGGGCCGGTTTGCAGGAACCACGTTCCAGGGGACGGACGAGGACCTGACCCTGGATGGGGACGTCTTGACCGGGACCGTAGGCGTGGATGGGACCTGGGGCCGGTGGCTCGGGGGCCTGGCCGTGGCCCACAGCCGGGGCGATGGCACCTATGCCCTGCCGCCGGCTACCAGGCAACGCGACACGGGCGGCCTGGAACAGACCCTGACCAGTCTCCAGCCCTACCTGCGCTATGCCGTGACCGACCGCCTGGACGGCTGGGGCCTGCTCGGCTACGGCTGGGGCGAGATAGAGGTGGCGCAGGACACGGACGACACGCTGGCAACGGACACCACCCTGCTGATGGGCGCGGTCGGGGGCCGGGGCCTCATGCTGACCCCCGAGGACACCTGGGGCGTGCAGCTCGCCACGCGCACGGACCTCATGTTCACGCGCACGACCGCGGACGCCACGGCGAATTCCGTGGGCACGGACGCGGACGGCCACCGGCTACGGGTGATCCTGGAAGGCTCGCGCCGCGTCACGTGGGCGCACGGCCGCACCTTCACCCGCGCAGTGGAACTGGGCCTGCGGCATGATTGGGGCGACGCAGAGACCGGCTTCGGGCTGGAAGTCGGCGGCCGGCTGCAATACGCGGACCCGGGCCTGGGCCTGACCGTGGACGCCGCGGTGCGGGGCCTGCTGGCGCACGAAAACCAGGATTATGACGAATGGGGCGCCAGCGGCGCGGTGCAGCTTGACTTGGACAAGGCGGGCCAGGGGCTGTCCCTGACCCTGGCCCCGGCCTGGGGCGCAACGGCCAGCGGCGTCCAGGGCCTCTGGACCCGGCAGACCACCGCGGGCCTGGCCCCCCAAGGCCCGCAGTCCAGGCCCGCCGGCCGGCTGGCCGCGGAGGTAGGCTACGGCCTGGCGCTCTGGAACACGGGGCTGGTGACGCCCTATGCCGGCACGGTGCTGGCGGATGGCGCGGATCGGACCTATCGCCTCGGCACCCGCCTGCAAATGACCGGCGGACGCGCGGCCGGGCTGACCCTGACCCTGGAAGGCCTGCGCCAGGAGCCCGCGGGCCCACAGCCGGTCAACCACGGCCTGCAAGTCCAGGCCACCTGGGGCTTCTAAGCCAGAACAGCGAGCGGGCGGGCCACGCCTCCTCCAGGCCCGCCCGCCGCCCCTCTCTTGTCTGTCATCCTTGGCGCTTGTCCCCGACCGGGCATGAAAATCTCGACTCCACAGACCGACCGACCGAGTTACATGGGCCTCGCCTTCTAGAACCGGTTCCATGTCGGTTCTCGACGACGATTTCTCCGTAGACGGGACGTGGGCGCCTTCGGAGCCGGGGCCGTCAAGCACGCCGCGGGATTGGCGATCTCTGTACGAGGAGGAACGGGCACGAGGCGAGGCGACAGAGGCGCGCTACGAAGAACTGCGCTGGGCGGAGGTCGCCGCCCGTAGCGATGCCGGTGTGTGGAAGATGCGCGACTGGGCCGGGGACGAGAACATCTGGCGCCGCCGCGCCGCCCTACTGTGTCAGCTCGGTTTCAAGGAAGACACGGATCTGGCGCTGCTATACGACTGTATCGCCTCTTGCATGGGCCACCGGGAGTTCTTCGTGCAGAAGGCCATGGGTTGGGCGCTTCGCGAGTATGCGCGGACCGTGGCA
>JAPOQB010000532.1 GCA_026710965.1 Deltaproteobacteria bacterium
ACCCTCATGTTGCGGTAGCCCTGCTGGTGGAGAACTTCATAGGCCAAACTGGCCAAGTGGCGAGGGCACGCTCAATAGAGGACGACGAGGCCCTCCTTGGGCACGAGGTCGTCGGCTTCATAGAAGGCGCTCAGCGGAATGGAGCGGGCGCCGGTGATGTGCCGCGCGTCATAGTCCCGGGGGTGCTGAACGTCCACGATGGTCACCGGCTTGCGGTCGATGATGTGTTGGACCAGCTCCTCGATCCGGACATACCGGATCGTGATTGTCTCGGACGGCTGCACCTTGGCGTATTCCGGGTAGTTTCCGGGGTCGCCCCAGGCCGGGGCCGCCATCATCAGGAGCAGGGCCGTCAGGCCGATGGCAAAGCGCGGTTTCCGGTTTCGCAAATCAGCCTCCCTGCTTTTCCGGGGTCTTGATGCCGCTGAAGCCGGCGCGGTCCGCCAGCGTTGCCGGCGTCAGCACCCCGGTGTGCCGCTGGCCTTTGAAGATCCACGTGGGGTAGGAACGGATGCCCGCCGCCAGGCACTTGGACGCCGTCGGGCCATTGCGTCCGGCCGGACTGCATTCGACGTAAGGGATGCGATGGGCGGAGGCTCCGAACAGGGCCATCTGACTATCGCAGGCGGGACACCAGAACGCGCCGTACATCTTCGCGCCGGTCTCCTCCAGGTGGGCGGCCAACCCCTTCATCCAGGGATCTTCCTTGCCCGCCGCGACCACCGTGGCGCCGGAATAGAAGATCAGGTGGACCGCCAGCACCCCCACCGCGGCCGCCGTGAAGCTCGCGCCCAGCCAGGGTTGCCACGGCACCCGGCGGCTGACCTGCGGGATCTGGTACAGGGTGACGGCCAGGATGGCCGCCAGCAGCCCCAGAGACGCCAGGCAGTACGGGCAGGCGGCCTCCAGCCGGAACACGGAAATGGCCGTGAGATACACGCTGTAGGCGACGCCGAAGAGCGACACCGTGGCTGTCACCTTCCAGCGCTGACTCCGGCGCTTGAGGAAGGCCGCGCCCGCGAGCACGGCGTAGATGAAGAACCCCCAGAGCGAAGTGGGCAGGCCGAGGAGCGTGGACCAGCGGCTGTGCAACACGATGTCGCAGTCGGCCCCGTCCTCGCAAAAGGCGGCCTCCTGCCCCGACCAGGTAGTGCCGGTCAGGTATCCCGCCAACACCAGGCCGATCACGGCCAGCGCCAGCACCGGCCAGTTCGGGCTCGGCGACGGGGCCGCCGACGCCTGTTGCTTGGTTCCCCGTGTCGCCCTTTTTCTCGATGCTTTAGCCATGGATTCTCCCCCGATGACGGCCCGCCTTCCGCTTGCCGCCCCGTATGTGAGCTTTTGTGGAATCTACCAGACCCGCCGCCGCCAAGACAAGAAACAGGGGCGGGTTTCGGGATTCTTTGCGACGGACTCGCGCACCGGCGGGTGCCCAGGGAGCGCGTCGTTTTATGCGCCCTTCGACTTCGCTTCGCTACGCTCAGGACGAACGGGTTCGGGGTCCTTCGATTACGCACGCCTGTCCGGACCTTGTCGAAGGGCACAGGACGAACGGTCCTGAGGAAATCGAACCGTTCGTCCTGAGCGTAGCGAAGCGAAGTCGAAGGGCGCAGACCCATGTCGTAGGAAGTTTCAACAACCGGACACGACGCTACGCCTTGCCGTCCAGCAGGCCGCGGGCGTTCTCGCGCAGGCGTTTCAGGGCCCGCGGGTCGTTGCTGTCGTAGTAGCCGCGGATCTCGCCGTTGCGGTCCA
>JAPOQB010000543.1 GCA_026710965.1 Deltaproteobacteria bacterium
ACGCATCGAGATCGTGACCCGGTTCGACGAGACCTTCGGCATGGTCCGGCTGGAGGTGGCGGACGAGGGTGAAGGCATCGCCCGGGAGGACCGGGGTCGTGTCTTCGAACCCTACTACTCCACCAAGAAGGACGGCACCGGACTCGGTCTGTCGATTGTCGGGACCATCGTGGCCGATCACCGGGGATACATTCGCGTGCGTCCGAACCAGCCCCACGGCACGCGCTTCATCATCGAGTTTCCGGTGGCGGCGCAGGCGGACGCGTTGGACGTCCTCACCAGCGAGGCGTCCTGACCCGGGTGGACTCAAGGGTCGTTAGGGAGGATCCAGCAACCATGCAGTCAGCGCAACGAACCGTGCTGGTGGTGGATGACGAGGACGTCATTCGCGAGACCGTGCGGGAGATTCTTACGGACGAGGGTTACCGCGTGATCGCGCCCCTGGATGGGTCGGAGGTCATGGACCTGGTGTCGAAGGAAGCCCCCGACGTGATCCTGCTGGACGTCTGGATGCCCGAAATGGACGGGATCGTGCTTCTCAGGCGAATTCGGCGGGAGCATCCCGAGGCTCGCGTCATCATGATTTCCGGTCACGGAAGCATCCACACGGCGGTGACCGCAACCAAGCTCGGGGCTTTTGATTTCATCGAGAAGCCGCTGTCCCTGGACGGCTTGCTGGCCACCATCGAGCGGGCTTGCGGTGACGCCAGACGAGAGGTTTCGGCCGGCGAAGAAAGGCTCCACGCGCATGGCGGCGGCGTCGGGCAGCCGTTTGTCCAGTCCGGTTTCCATGGCAACGGCGACAGCGGCGTGCCGCAGAAGACCCTCAGGAAGAGCGTGGTGGCATGCGGCCTGGGGCTGCATTCGGGTGTCAGCACCGGTGTGATCCTGCACCCGTTGCCGGAGGACAGCGGTATCCATTTCGGCGGAATCTCCGCCGATGCCACGGTCCCAGCCCATCTGGACTACGTCCGCTCCACCGATTTCGCCACCTCGCTTCAACGGGACGGCGTGGTGGTGGGGACGGTGGAGCATCTGCTGGCGGCGCTCCACTCGTACGGCATCACGAACCTGCTGATCAAGATGTATGGCGAGATTCCCATCATGGATGGCTCCGCCATCGAGTTCTGCCGGTTGATCGAGGAAGCCGGCGTGGAAGAGCAGCAGGGAAAGCGCCCGGAGATCGTCATCGACCGGACCCTTCGCGTCGGCGGGGACGGGGAGGACGAGATCATCATCGAACCGGCGGACGGATTCACCGTTCGCTACCGGCTGCAGTATCCGAGCCCCGTGGGAACGCAGGAGTTCACCTATGTCTACAAGGGCGCGGATTCGTTCCGTGACCAGATCGCCCCGGCGCGGACCTTCGGTTTCCTGCGTGATTTCGAGAGACTGGAGCGGTTGGGGTTGATCAAGGGCGGCCGGCTCGGCAACTGCATCCTCATTGACGACGAGAAGGTGATCAATACGGTCCTGCGATTCGAGGACGAGTTCGTGCGCCACAAGATCCTGGATATCGTCGGGGACTTCTCGCTGATCGGCCGGCCGGTACGTGGCCGGGTGACCGCGAAGATGACCGGTCATGCGGACAATATCGCCCTGTTGCGGCAGGTGGCGGAGACCTATTGCGGCCTTGGCGCCAAGGACTCCTACCCTGGCCCCAGTCCCAGCCCCTTGGCGTAGGCGGCGGGCAGACGGATCAGCTTGTGGTCGCGGTTGAGGCAGGCGTGTTTGGTCCAGCCTGACGCCAGGGCGACTCGGTCCGCTTCCAGACCGATCCAGTAGTGGAACTTCAGCGCCACCCGGCTCAGGGGTTCGACGGTCGTCTCGATCCGCAGCAGGTTGTCGTAAAGGGCCGGTCTGCGGTAACGGCACTGCACTTCGGTGACCGGGAAGAAGATGCCGTCCCGTTCCGCCCGGTCGTAGGGGACCCCGGCTTCACGCATGAACTCGGTCCTGCCGATCTCGAACCACCGCAGATAGTTGGCGTAGTAGGCCACCCCCATCTGGTCCGTGTCGCCATAGATGACCCGATAAGTCGTGACGTTCTTCACGCTGTTCAGTTGCCGGCTTGTCCGCCTGACGGGCTGGATTGGTTGTAGTCCCAGCGGTCGCGGCTGGCCACCGGGATGTCCAGCGACCCGTCTCCCCGTATCACGTGGAAGGTGATGACATCCCCGGCGTGCTTCTTCCAGATCTCCTGGTAGAGTTGCGGGCGGGTCTGCACTTCCTGGCCTTCCACCGTGAGGACGATGTCGCCCTGTCTCAGACCGGACTCTTCGGCGGGCCCTGATGGCGTGACCCCGGTGATGACCACGTGTCCTCCGAGAGTTTGAGGATAGAGGCCGATCCAGGGGCGAGGCGGCCGGCTGCGGACGCGCCCGAACCGCTTCAACTCATCCGCGTCTCTAACGTAGTAGTCCACCGGGATCGCCAGGGTGAATTCGCCGATCTCGTTCAGATTGAGCGATACCACCCCCATGAGGCGGCCGCGGGAGTCGGCCAGCGTTCCGCCGCCGAAACCCGGATTGAAGGCGCTTACCCGGATGGATCGTTCGAGCAGGTATTCCCATTGCCCGTCGTAACCCTCGAGGGAGGTGACACCGCCGTCGCTGACCCGCCGGGATTGTTGCCCGCTGCTGGCGACCATGAATGCGGGTTGGCCGATGGCGATGGCCTCGGCCGGGCGCAGAAAGGGGAGATCGGTAGCGTCGATGTTCACAAGCGCAAGACCGGTATCGAAGTCCTGTGCGGCGAGGCGTCCCGGGTACTCCTTCCCGTCCGACAGCGTCACGGTGATGGCTTCGGCTCCGTTGACGACGTAGTTGACGGTCAGGATGGTCCCGGTGGGATCGACGATGGTGCCGGAGCCCATTCTCTCGGTGCCCAGGTTCCGCGCGGACGGATGACTCGCGGGCACCTTGGCGTTGAGATCCACCGTGGCCGGAAGGACGGCATGCAGCAAACCCAACCGTGCGTTCATGCCCTGCCTCCGGCGGACTCCCCGGTCCGCGGGAAAACGGACAGGCAGTCCGGGCGATGGTCCGGCCTTCCAAGATGATCCAGGCAACCCACGGCCTCTTGCGTTAACAGAAACAGTCCGTGTTCACAAGGTGTTAGCCCGTCTCCCTGCCCCGGCTCCACGTTGACAAGGGCGGTGTTTGCCCGGTAGAAAGATGTCGACAATTGGAGCCCCCGTGAGAATTCCCCTGAACCGGATCGACAGCGTACCCAGGGAAAGCCGTTTCTCCGAGATACCCGACATTGGCCAGGAGGGACTCTCGGTGGCGATGCGTTTTCCTTCGCCGATCCACGTGGATGTGACCTGTTACCGGTCGGGGCGGGAAATCTTTTTCCATGGTGGCCTGAAAGGGGACGTGGAGGGAGACTGCAGCCGTTGTCTCGAGAGCTTCCCCTTCGTTATCGAGAAATCTTTCGACTTCGTGTTGACCCCGGACCCCCTTCCGACTAATAAAAACATTGAACTCACGGCGGACGAAATGGGTTTGAGTTTCTACTCCGGGGAGGAAATCGACCTCTCGCCCTACGTCCGCGAGCAAATCCTACTCGCCCTGCCCCTGCGGCCACTGTGCAGCGAAAGCTGTCGTGGCCTGTGCCCCGGTTGCGGTGCCGAGTTGAACCGTATTGGCTGCGGGTGCACGTCGCCGGGGGACCCCCGCATGGCCGTTTTCCGAAACCTCCGATTGGACCGGTAGAACCGGCAGATCGGCGGCAATGAAGAAGCAGAACGGATATCAGACATGCCCGTACCCAAGAGACGAACCTCCAACAGCAAGAGAGACAAACGCCGCTCTCATGACGCCATTGCCGCCCCGCAGTGGGTGACGTGTTCGCGCTGTGGCGAAGCGACCTTGAGGCACAGGGTCTGCGCCGGTTGCGGCTACTACAGGGCTCGTTCCGTAACCCCGGGTGAAGAGACGTAATTTGCCCGTTTCTGGTCCGTGATGCGGCGGATTATCGTTGACGCGATGGGCGGTGACCACGGCCCGGGCGTTGTCGTAGACGGCGCCTTGCAGGCCGCGGAAGAGTACGGCGTGGAGGTCACGCTGGTAAGCCAATCGGACGCCGTGGAGTCCGAGTTGTCCCGCCGCAAATTCAACCCGTCGGCCGTAAGTGTCCTGACGGCTGACGGCGCCGTCGACATGCACGACTCGCCCAGCCGTGCGCTGAAAAGGAAGGATTCCTCCATGCGGGTGGCCTTCGACCGGTTGAAGGCCGGCGAGGGCGACGGCTTGGTGAGCGCCGGGAACTCCGGAGCCATGATGGCCATCGGCATGTTCGTGCTCGGCCGGTTGCCGGGTGTGGACCGCCCGGCGATCCTGACGGTCACTCCCTCGCTTTCCGGCGGAACGGTCCTCCTGGACGGGGGCGCCAATACGGACTGCAAGCCACGGCAGTTGGTCCAGTTCGCGCACATGGGCGCCATCTACGCCGAGAAGATCCTGGGTCATGCAAACCCACGCGTGGGTGTGCTGAGCAACGGTGAAGAGGACGGCAAGGGCAATGAGCTCACGCGCGAGGCGGTCCGTGAGTTGCATGCCACCGAGCTCAACTTCATGGGTCACGTGGAAGGGCGGGACATCACCAACGGCCGCGTGAACGTGGTGGTCTGTGACGGTTTCACGGGCAACGTGGCGTTGAAGACCATGGAAGGTCTCGGGCAGTTCGTTTCCTCGGCCCTGAAGGGAGCTTTCCGGAGCAGCCTGCTGAGCCGGTTGGGGTACCTTTTGTGCCGGGGGGCCATCAGGAGCGCCTATGACCGTCTCGATTACGCGCGCTACGGCGGAGCGCCGCTGATCGGCCTGAACGGCGTCGCCGTCGTCGCCCACGGAGGCTCCTCGGCCGAGGCGATCAAGAATGCCGTGCGGGTAGCGGGCGAAGCCGTTTCACAGGACATCAACGGTTATATCGTGAGCGCTTTGGACAAGCCGGACGGATGACGGATCGAAACGGCATCGCATTCGTATTTCCCGGCCAGGGCTCGCAGCACGTGGGCATGGGCAGAGCCCTGTGCGACCGCTTCCCGGAGGCCGGGGCCGTGTTCGAGGAAGCGGAGGACGCGTTGGGCGCGAACCTCCGCGAGGTGTGCTTTGACGGCCCCGAAGCCGATCTCAACCGGACGGAGAACACCCAGCCGGCGATACTGGCGGTATCGGTGGCGGCGCTGCGGGTGCTGCAGGGCCATGGCGCGCCCGAGCCCGCTTGGGTCGCGGGACACAGCCTCGGCGAATACAGCGCCCTGGTAGCCGCGGGGGCGCTCGGGTTGGCGGACGCGGTCAAGGTGGTCCGGGAGCGGGGCCGCCTGATGCAGCAGGCGGTGGCCGAGGGAGAGGGGAGCATGGCCGCGATTCTCGGGCTGGAGGAGGCGGCGGTGCGCGCGGTCTGCGACGCCGCCGGGCAGGGTGAGGTGGTGGCTCCGGCAAACCTGAACGGGGGCGGTCAGGTGGTCATTTCGGGTGCCCGCGAAGCGGTCCGGCGGGCGGTGCAACTGGCCCGCGACGGGGGCGCGAGGAAAGTCGTGGAGCTGGCGGTGAGCGCCCCGTTCCATTGCGCGCTGATGCGACCGGCGGCCGAGGGATTGCGGAAGACGCTGGAGAGTGTCGAGGTAGGACCGTTCCGGGTGGGGGTCGTCACCAACGTGGAGGCGTCGTTGAACTCGGACCCGGAGCGCGTCAAGCCCCTTCTGGTGGAGCAGGTGGTGGCGGCGGTCCGGTGGGAGGAGTCGATGAAGGCTCTGGCCGGGCTGGGTTGCCAGCGCGTGATCGAGCTGGGTCCCGGGAGGGTCCTGTCCGGCCTCGCGAGACGGATCGATCGAGGCATGAGCACCTTCAATCTGGAGAAGCCCGAGGACCTGGACAAGCTCCTGCCGGAGCTGGGGGTCTGACCCATGGCCGCGGGACCGCTGGCGGACAAGGTGGCGCTGGTCACGGGCGGCAGCAGGGGTATCGGGCGGGGGATCGTCCTGAGCCTGGCCGGCCTTGGCGCCCGGGTTATCATCAACTACCGGGAGAACCGGGAAGCCGCGCAGGAGGTGCTCGATCAGGTCCTGGGCGGCAAGGGCCGCGCCGAGCTGTCGCCGTTCGACGTTGCCCGGCCGGACGAGGTCGACGACGCCTTCAAGAGAGCCGTTGACCAGCATGAGAAAATTGATATTTTAGTTAACAATGCGGGGATCACCGTCGATGGTTTGCTGAT
>JAPOQB010000618.1 GCA_026710965.1 Deltaproteobacteria bacterium
CATTGAGGACGGTGACGCTTACGACGTCGACCTGACCGACTACCACTAATGGGAGGCATGAATAATGGCGATGACCGATCCTCCGCATCCCGGACGCAGCATCCGCGAGAACTGTCTGGAACCGCTCGGCTTGAGTGTGACCGAAGCGGCGCGGGTGCTGGGCGTCGCCCGTCACACCTTGTCCCGGGTTCTCAATGGCCACGAGGCAATCTCTCCGGAGATGGCGCTCCGGCTTGAGAAAGCAGGCTGGTCGAATGCCGAGTTCTGGTTGCGACGCCAGACCACCTACGATCTCGTGCAGGTACGCAAGGACCAGGACCGTATCCATGTCCAACGTTACCGGCCGCAGCCCGCGGTGTGAGGCTTCCGGCAACCGGTTCCTGCGAGCGAACATTTCCGGCGCCATATGCCGTTTCATGCACGGACTGGGCTCCCGCAAAAAGGCATTGAGGATCGCGATTCCGCGCCGTGTAGCGACATGGATGCGCCGGGTGATGAGTAACCTGGTAACCTGCGAACCTGCGCATCCGTGTCGCTCCATGGCGCCGAATCGTGAACCGGATGTCTTGTGGGAAGATAGGGAAGGTATTTTTGGAGGAGCTTTACGAGGGCGACGATAAGACCGCCTTGGGCGATCATCCCGCCGAACAGCCATTTAACAAGGTCCGCCTTCACCGCCTCGATGGTAGCGGTGGTTTCGTATCGCAGGGCATCCATGCCGGCCTCAGCCCTCGCGATGTCGGCCCTACTTCCTTGCCGCAGGGCTCCATGTTAGCCTCAACGTTGGCAATGTCGGCCTTGACTGCGGCGAACTCGGCCTTGGTGGCGAGGTTGGCGTTCAGGAGGGCGACATGCTCTTCAGCGAGGGTTTCGGCCTGCTTTTCGGTGAAGCCGCTCTCCGTCAGGAAGCGATGGGTGTCGAAGGCGATAGCCTCAGTCATGCTTAGATCATAGCAAACCCCACCGATGTAGGACAAGATATGGGTGCTACCGAAATAGGACACGGAATAGTTCTGCATTCGTTCCACAGGGGAGGGTTCGGAGGGGCAAGCTGAGGTTGTCTACTTCGTCGGGGGCCGAAGCCGGTGCCAAGTGCCAAGCGGCCGCAGGCTGGGCGGACCGAGCGTCTCACCGGAGAGGTGACAAGACCCGTGTACAGTGCTTTCTACTATTGGTGGCGTCTGAAACGGCGGATCTGGCGGGCTGTGGTCCGCGCGATCCGTGCTGCGGTGATTGTGTCGCTGTTGCTGGTTCTGGCATGGCTGGTACTGTGGCTAAGTTGGCCCGAAGCCGGTGACGAAGTGCGTCGGTTCGTTGTACGAACCGGGAACGCGTTCCTGCAGGTCACGGGACGTTCTCTACGTTTCCTCGGTGAAGCGTTAGAAGGAGGTGGGCCTGTACCCAGCCGCCCGATACTGGATCGGTCCGGAGAAACCGAAACCGGTGTCAGAGCAGTGACGCCCAAGGGCGAAGGACAGATTCGAATCTTCAAGGGCAACCAGGTTGAGGTGCTCAAAGGGCAGACTGAAGTGCTCTCAGGGCGGGCCAGGACGGTCGACGGAGACACCCTTGAGTTAAAGGGGGTGCGCATTCGCCTCCACGGCATCGATGCGCCGGAGAGTGTGCAGACGTGCATCGCCGGTGGAAAGCGCTGGCGTTGCGGCCAGCGAGCGGCTTCGGCACTCGCCGAACGGGTCTCGGGGCGATCGGTCTCCTGCAAGATGATCGACCGGGACCGCTATGGACGCATGTTGGCAGTGTGCCTAGTGGGCGGCAAGGACCTTAACGCCTGGCTGACCTCGGAGGGATGGGCGCTTGCATACAGGCGGTATTCGACGGACTATGTGGACGCGGAGGCTTCGGCAAGAAGTGCGCGGCGGGGCGTCTGGCGCGGCAGGTTCGTGGCGCCGTGGGACTGGCGCGCGGGGGTCCGCCTGGACTCCCGCCAGGCTGACGCCACGCCGAACGCGGGTCGCGCTGTCCGCGAAGGAGGCCGCCGATGCCGCATCAAGGGGAACATCGGCCGCGAGGGCGCTCGCATCTATCACGTGCCGGGCGGGCGATACTATGAGAGCACGGGTATCAGTCCGTCCCGGGGAGAGCGTTGGTTCTGCACCGAGGGCGAAGCCCGGGCGGCGGGTTGGCGGCGGTCACGGCGGTGACGCCGGTCGGAGTTTCTGGAGATGCAACCGGCCGACTTTCGGGGCCTCCGAACCATGAACGAGCGTGGCGAGGGACGAAGTCGGCGGCGCTTCCGGGGCCTTCACCGCATTGACTAGCGGTGCGAAGAATCGGCGTGCGAGTTCGTTCGGCCCTTGGCGGGCGCAGGTTACTGCGGCCTCCCTGGAGGACGACGATCTCGGCGGTTGCGGGCAGGGCGTCAGGGTGACAATGCTCACCCGCTGCCGCTACTGAGTGTTGAGTGGATCGAAGTGATGGGGGCAACCTTGTTATCGGCTTCGAATCCGCACGACCGGTTCTTTGCGCACGGCTGAGGGCTGGTGGAGGCTACGGCGATGATATCTCAGACTGGTTCCCGTTGCTCCAGCTTGAGGAAGACACGGGCGTCGTCGAAACGTAGGGACGCTTGGTTGGCGGAAGCGACGGCGGTCACGGGCACGTCGGCGTTCAGGCGTTCGGACATGATGGCTAGAAGTATTGCAGGCGTTGCATGCGCGGGACGACCCGGAGGAGATTGGCGTGGCCGGACGTCTCGGCTCTGGCGTTCTGTTCCGGGCGGCGCCGGACAACGGCTCGGCAAAATGCCAGCACGCCCGGTTTCCGGCGCATCCCCCGAGTGGGGGCGGCAGGACCGGCGAAGCGGCCGCAGATCTGGCGTGGCGGTCGGTCCCGTGGGCGCCGGCCGCTGTGGATGCGGACGTGATCGAGCTGACCGACCGGCAGGCAACATGGGAGATAGAGGAGATGGAGCGAAGCAGCGGATGGGATGCAGGCGAACGATGAACCGGCGCAAGCTCGCCGGGAGCGGACTGACGTGAAGCGCCATCGTGGTGATACGGACAAACGCAAGGACGTGCTGTCGCGGTCCTTCAGGAAGGAATGCCGTTCAGGAGGGCGGGAGCAATAAGGAAAACCGATATCGCGCCCAGGTTGCCGGCCACTCCTCGCTGACGAAAGCCCAGGCGAAGAGCGCGGTCAAGGCGGTGTACGAGTCATCCGGGACGCTCGCGGGAACGGGACACGGTGTCGGTCACCGGGTTCGGCAGGTTTTCTACGAAGAGCCGGTCGGCTCGGCGGTCGCTACGCTTCGTCCACCCCCCCTCCCCTAGGAGCGGGACCAAGCGGAGGGCGTCTGTCCCGCGCCGCCCCCCTTGATCCTTGCCGTAGCGGAAGCATTGCGCGATCTGCACGATTTGCCGCTGTCACCAGAAGCAAGTATTCTAGCCGCCGTAGTCGCGGTCCAGATCCCGGTAGACCGTGTGCACGTGATCCACCGGATTGCCGGCATCAGCGCCGCCCCGCGCGTCGTTCGCATACTCGATGACGACCGACGGCCCCTGGATGGCCCAGGAAACGTCGCTCCCGGCCGCAAGCGGGCCGCTCCAGGCGAATCGGGTGTCGCCGAGCCCGGCGAGAAACCGCCGCTTGTGCGCCCGCGCATGGTCCGGCGGCATGAGATCGAACCACTGCGAGGCCAACGCGACGAGCGTTTCCTGCTGCGTCC
>JAPOQB010000197.1 GCA_026710965.1 Deltaproteobacteria bacterium
CTGGGGATCATGCGAATGCTCGACTCCGTGGACTGCGAGCTCAAGGGCAAGAACGCCGTGGTGGTGGGGCGCAGCAACATCGTCGGCAAGCCGGTGGCGCTCATGCTGCTGGAGCGCCACGCCACCGTGACCCTGTGTCACTCGCGCACCGCGAATCTGGCTGGCGAGGTGGCGCGGGCGGACGTGGTGGTGGCGGCGGTGGGCAAGGCCGGCGCGGTCCGCGGGGAGTGGATCAAGCCCGGCGCGGTGGTCATCGACGTGGGCATCAACCGTCTGCCCACGGGAAAGCTCGCGGGCGACGTGGAGTTCGACACGGCCCGAGAGCGCGCGGCGTGGATCTCTCCGGTGCCGGGGGGCGTCGGACCCATGACCATTTGCATGCTGTTGTCCAATACCCTGTTGTCGGCGCGACGATCCCTGGAGTAGCCGTCGGGAGCCGTTGACCATGGCGGAAGAAGCGCAAGGCCGGGAACTCAGGAAGAGTCCCCTCCATGACCGGCACACGGCTCTGGGGGCGCGCATGGTGGAGTTCGCGGGCTGGGAGATGCCGGTGCAGTACAAGGGCATCGGGGCGGAGCATGCGGCGGTGCGGTCGAGGGCCGGCGTTTTCGACGTGAGCCACATGGGCGAGATCGACGTGGAGGGCCCCGGCGCTTCGGGTTTCTGCCAGCGGATGACCACCAACGACGTCGGGCGGCTGGAGCCGTCCCAGGCGCAGTACACGCTGTTGTTGAACGACCGGGCCGGGGTCATCGACGACCTGGTGCTCTTCCGGCTGGAGGCCGACCGGTACCTGCTCTGTGTCAACGCGTCCCGGAGCGCCGTCGACTTCGCGTGGCTGGCGAGCCATGCCGGCGATGACGTGACCGTGCGCGACGTGAGCGACGCCTATGCGCTGCTGGCGCTTCAGGGGCCGGCGGCGGAAGCGATCCTGCAGCCGTTCACGGCGCTGGAGCTGGCCGGCCTCAAGGCGTTCAATTTCCTCGTCGGCGAGGTGGGCGGGGTCCGCTGCCTCGTGTCGCGCACGGGCTACACCGGCGAGGACGGCTTCGAGCTCTACTGCCCGGCGGAAGGCGGCGCGGGGCTGTGGGACGCGCTCCTGGCCACCGGCGAAGTGGAACCGGCCGGGCTTGGGGCTCGCGACACGCTCCGCCTCGAGAAGGGGTTCTCCCTCTACGGGCACGAGCTGGACGAGACCACGACGCCGCTGGAAGCGCGGCTCGGTTGGGTGACCAAGCTCGACAAGGGTCCCTTCATCGGGTCCGACGTGCTGTCGCGGAAGGAGCCGCTGCGGCGCCGCCTGGTGGGGCTGGAGATGGAGGAGGCGGGGATCGCCCGGGAGGGCTATCCGATTTTTCACGACGACCGCGAGGTCGGGCGCGTCACCAGCGGCACGCGCTCTCCGACCCTGGGCAAGGCCATCGCCCTGGGTTACGTATCGGCCGCTGCGGCGGCCTTGGGCACGGAGGTGCGGGTGGAGATCCGCGGCCGCCGGGTTCTGGCCCGTATCGTCCGTATCCCGTTCGTCCGGTAGTGTGCGGGAGCGGCTCCGAACCCGCCCGCTACCGTGCCGGGCGACGATGGCAACCGTGAACTGACCGTCCCTCAAGGAGGAAGCGATGGAGTACCCGAAGGGTCTGCGGTATTCAAGGGAGCACGAGTGGGTGTTGGTGGAAAACGACGACCACGCCGTCATCGGAATTTCGGACTTTGCCCAGAACGAGCTGGGGGACGTGGTGTACGTGGAGGCGCCGGGGCTGGGGGAGAAGATCAGCAAGGACGATCCCTTTGGCGCGGTGGAATCGGTGAAGGCGGTATCGGACCTCTATGCCCCGGTCAGCGGCACCGTGACCGAGGTCAACGATACCCTGCCGGAGACGCCGGAGCTGATCAACGAGGACCCTTACGGAGAAGGCTGGATCGTCAAGGTCAGCATGTCGGATGTCGACGAGCTGGATGATCTCATGAACGCGGAGGAATACGAAGAGTACTGTGAGGGCCAGGATGACGACGACGGCGCTTGAACGCGGTTGAGGGTTAGGCCGTGGAAGAGACAGATCACAGGAATTCGTTTCGGGAGCTGTTTTCGTCGCGGCACATCGGCCCCGGCGCGGCGGAGGTCCAACGGATGCTCGCGGTGCTGGGCCTGGACTCCCTCGAAGCGCTGGTGGAGCGGGCGGTGCCGGAGAGCATCCGGTTTTCGGGCCGCCTGGACCTGCCCGGCCCCCTGAGCGAAGAACAGCTTCTGCGAGAAGCGCGAGGCATCGCCGATGACAACCGGCCATGCCGGTCCTACCTCGGCATGGGCTACTACGACTGCTACACGCCCGCCGTCATCCTCAGGAACATCCTTGAGAACCCGGGCTGGTATACCGCCTACACGCCCTATCAACCCGAGATTTCCCAGGGCCGTCTGGAGGCCCTGTTGAATTTCCAGACCATGGTCACGGACCTCACGGCCATGGATATCGCCAACTCCTCCCTGCTGGACGAGGGCACCGCCGCCGCGGAAGCCGTGTTCCTGGCCTTCAACCTGGAGAAGCAGGGACGGAACAAGCTGTTCGTTTCCGAGGACGCCTTCCCGCAGACGCTGGAGGTGGTGGGCACGCGCGCGGCCCCCATCGGCGTGGAGTTGGTCACGGATGCGGCGGGCCCGGAGCCCCCGGCCGACGCGTTCGCCGGGTTCATCCAGTATCCGGCCGCCAGCGGAGCGATCCCGGACCTCAAGGGGTTCGTCGGCCGATGCCGGGAGCGCGGCATGGTGAGCATCGTCGCCACCGACCTGCTCAGCCTCTGTCTGCTGACGCCCCCCGGAGAGATGGGCGCGGACATCGTGGTGGGCAGCGCGCAGCGTTTCGGAGTGCCCATGGGCTTCGGCGGGCCCCACGCCGGCTTTCTGGCCACCCGGGAGCAGTACAAGCGCATGATTCCCGGGCGCCTGGTGGGGGTTTCCCGGGACGCGTACGGAGAACCGGCGCTACGGCTGGCGCTGCAGACCCGCGAGCAGCATATCCGCCGGGAGAAGGCCACCAGCAACATCTGCACGGCGCAGGTGCTGCTGGCGGTGATGGCTTCCATGTATGCGGCGTACCACGGCCCCGCCGGCCTGAAGAACATCGCCGCGCGGGTCCACCGCCACGCCTCCCTGCTGGCGGAAAGACTCACCCGCGCCGGTTTCACGTTGGCCCACGACGCCTTCTTCGACACCCTCCGTGTCGCCGTCGAGCCGGACCGGGCGGACGAGATCCAGCAGTCGGCGGCGGAACGCGGCATCAATATCGGACGGCCGTCCGGCGGTCAGTTGCACATCTCGCTGGACGAGACCACCGGCGGCGGCGATGTCCGGGATCTTCTGGGAGTCTTCGGCATCCCGGCGGAGGACGCGGACGCGGCCGGCGGCGCCAGGGGGGAGCCGGGTACTCGGCTGCCGCGGGGTTACGTCCGCCAGAGCGGTTTTCTGGAAGCGGAGGTGTTCAACCGGCACCACTCCGAGACCCAGATGCTGCGCTACATGGCCCGGCTCCAGGCCAAGGACCTGAGCCTGGTGCAGTCCATGATACCGCTGGGTTCCTGCACCATGAAGCTCAACGCCACCGCCGAGATGATTCCCGTGACGTGGCCGGAATTCGCCCGGATGCACCCCTTCGCGCCGGCGGACCAGACCCGGGGGTACCGCCGGTTGATCGGCCGGCTCGAGCAGTGGCTGGTTGCCATTACCGGGTTTGCGGCGGTATCGGTCCAGCCCAATGCCGGCTCCCAGGGCGAGTACTCGGGACTGCTGGTGATCCGGAAGTATCACGCCGCCAACGGCCAGCAGCAACGCGATGTCTGCCTCATTCCCAGTTCCGCCCACGGTACCAATCCGGCCAGCGCGGTGCTGGCGGGGATGAAGGTGGTGGTGGTGGATTGCGACGACGACGGCAACATCGATCTGGATGACCTGCGCGCCAAGGCCACGCGGTCCGGCGATCGACTGGCCGCGCTGATGGTCACCTATCCCTCCACCCACGGTGTGTTCGAGGAAGCCATCATCGACATCTGCCGGGTGGTCCACGAGGCGGGCGGGCAGGTCTATCTGGACGGCGCCAACCTGAATGCGCTGGTGGGCCTGTGCCAACCGGGACGCATCGGGCCCGACGTGTGCCATCTGAACCTGCACAAGACGTTCTGCATTCCGCACGGAGGGGGCGGTCCGGGCGTTGGGCCCCTGGCCGTGGGAGAGCATCTCCGGGGATTCCTGCCTTCCCACCGGGTGGTGCCCGAATGCGGTCCGCCGGAGGGTATTACCGCGGTGTCGTCCGCGCCCTGGGGCAGCGCCGGCATCCTGCCGATCTCCTGGGCCTATATCGCCATGATGGGCGCGGAGGGATTGACCCGGGCCACCCAGGTGGCGGTGCTCAATGCCAACTATATCGCCCGTCGCCTTTCCTCCGACTACCGGATCCTCTACCGCGGCAAGCATGGGATGGTGGCCCACGAATGCATCGTCGACGTGCGGCCCTTCAAGGCGTCGGCCAATGTCACGGTGGACGACGTGGCCAAGAGGCTCATGGACTACGGCTTTCACGCGCCGACCATGTCCTGGCCGGTGGCGGGTACGCTGATGATCGAGCCGACGGAGAGCGAATCCCTTGAGGAACTGGACCGCTTCTGCGACGCCATGATCGCCATCCGTGAGGAAATCCGGGAAATTGAGGCGGGGACCGCGGACCTCCAGGACAACGTGCTGAAGAATGCGCCTCATAGCGCCTTCCACCTGTTGACCGAGGATTGGCAACACCCGTATACGCGCGACAAGGCGGCGTTTCCTCGGGAGTGGGTGCGGCAACGCAAGTTCTGGCTACCCGTGGGCCGGGTGGACAATGCCTACGGCGACAGGAATCTGGTTTGCACTTGCGCTCCGGTGTCGGCTTACGCGTAGATCGAATTCACGGCTGTCAATGTTACTGCTTTTGGGTTAGAGTAATCTTATGTTTGGCCTCGGAATATGGGAACTGCTGATAATCCTGGTGATAATCCTGGTGCTCTTCAGCCGGAGGCTTCCCGAGATCGGACAGGGCCTCGGCAAGGGGATCAAGAGCTTTCGCAAGTCCCTCCAGGAGCCGGACGAGATCGATGTCACCGCGTCCGAAAAAGGCGAAGGCGAGGGTTCCAAGAAGGAGTGATGCCGGGGCTCGGGGCTGCTCGGAAGCAGCTCAGGGCTGCTCGGAAGCAGCTTATGCTGGGGCTTCGGCCGATACTACCCGGCAGGTGAAGGATTCCACCGGCGCCTTCGGCTTGGGAAAGACGATGGTGAAGTCGGCCGATTTGTTGGCGGGAATTCGATAGGCGCTCTGGGGCTTGAGGCTCTGCAGCAACGAGATCTCGCGAAACGTCATGTCCTGTATGATCCTGGCCGAAATCGCGTTTCCCACGAACGTAATCTGCTGTCCGACCTGTTTTCCCTCCGCATCGAAGAGTTGAGCCTCGATCCGGACCTGATGGACGCTCCGGTCGTTGCGGTTGACCAGCTTTCCGGAGATCACGAAGACCTCCGTCTGGTTCATCACCGGCTGCACTCCCGACGCCAGCGATTCAAACACCAGTGTTCTCTTGATGTGCCGGTTCTCGAACACCGCGCTGCCGTACCACGGTATTCGCCGTAGCACCGAATCCAGGGGCTGCGGGTTGACCTGATAGATCACCGCAACCAGCACGAAAGCGAACAGGGACAAAGCGACGAGGCTCACCAGCGGTCTGATGGAACCCTTGGTGTTGGCCCGTGGCGGCGGGGGCGGCTCGGCTTCCCGCCTGGGCGGGATCAGGAAGTCATCGTCGATCTCGAAGTCCGGCCTTCGCGGGTTCCGGACGGGGATGTCGTCTTCGGCGGCCGCCTCCTGCTCGAACGATTCCGGCTGCCGAGCGTCCGGCCGGTCCGGCTCCACGATCGGCTCAAACTCCGGGTACTCGAGGGTGTCGGCCGAATCGTCGTCCGGGTACTCAAAGGTTTCGCCCGCATCGTCTTCGGGCGCTTGCGGCTCGGCGGCCCGCCAAGCTGCCGGTTCGGCTTCGGTGTCGCCCAGCGTGGGCGGCAACTCCAGAGAGCCCTGTGCCGGATCCGTGTCCGATGGAGCAGAAGCAGCCTCGGACGCCTGACTCTCGCTGGGCTCGAGACGGTCTTGGGCGTGGGACTCCTCGCCGCTATCGGGTCCCCGGTTGGGAGCCGGTATGTCGCCGGCCGTGCCCGCCTCGGGCATCGGGTCCGCCTCCCGAACGGCCGCCGGTGATTCGTCGTCGTGCAACTGCAGGCGGACCTGAAAGGCGAAGATGTGCTTGCAGCGAGAGCAACGGAAAGTGGGATTGGGCGCGTCGAAAACGCTGCCTTCGACCTTGTACGTCGTGGAACAGCTCGGACAACGGAGAATCATGACCGTTTGTGTATTGTACGACGCGGGCGGGGCCCCGCGTTCTGGTCACCCTTTGGCAAATCCAGGGTGACGGCGTCTTCAAATGGAGAAGGCCAGGTTGCCGACATCCAGTTTTTCCTTCCAGGTTGTCCATAGATTGGTCGTCATGTACCGGCTTCCGAAGTCGGGGAACACCGTGACGACCGTGCCGTGGGTCAACTGACGGGCGATCC
>JAPOQB010000155.1 GCA_026710965.1 Deltaproteobacteria bacterium
CGCGTTGCCGAGCTGGCCGCCGCCGGAGTCGTTGCCGGCCCGGGGCGTGAAGTCCTCGAACTCCTGCACCGAGTATTCGGCGAGGGGGCCGCGCTCGATGCGCTGGTGGTCCCGGAACTTCACGCGGCAGAGGTTCATGACGCAGTCCATCATGGCGGTTTCGACATACTGCCCGCGCCCGGTGCGCTCCCGCTGGAGCAGGGCCGCCAGAATTCCGGCCAAGAGGTGCACCCCGGTGCCCGAGTCGCCGATCTGCGCCCCGGTCACCACCGGAGGCCCGTCGAACATGCCGCTGGTGCTCATGGCGCCGCCCATGGCCTGGGCCACGTTCTCGTAAGCCTTGAAGGCGGCATAGGGCCCCTCGGTGCCGAATCCCTTGATGGAACCCATGATCAGCCGGGGGTTCAGCTCATGTACCTTCTCCCAGCCGAAACCGAGACGCTCCAGCACGCCCGGGCCGAAGTTCTCCAGCAGCACGTCGCAGGACTTTACCAGCCGGGTGAAGACTTCCTTGCCCTGGGCATTCTTCAGGTTCACCGTGATCGAACGCTTATTGCAGTTCAGCATGGTGAAATAGAGGCTGTCCGCATCGGGAATGTCCTGGAGCTGCTTCCGGGTGGCGTCCCCCGCCGGGGACTCGAGCTTGATCACGTCCGCGCCCAGGAACGCCATGAGCTGGCTCGAGGTGGGGCCTGCCTGGACGTGGGTCATGTCCAGGATGCGAATGCCTGAGAGTGCTTTGTCCATGAGGTTCCCTGACTACTTGTACATGGTCTGGCGCTTGGTGCCGGGGGCCCATTCACCGGCGTCCACCCAGACGTTGACCACCGCCGACTTGCCGGAGTTCCTCACCGACTCCCGCGCCCGCCCCAACGCCGGCCCGATCTCGCGGCAGTCGGTGACCTCCTCGCCATAGCCGCCGAGCATCTCCGCGAACCTGGAGAACGGCACCTCGCCCAGGAGGTTGCCGACGTTGCCGCGCTCGTCACCGTACTTGGAGAGCTGGCCGTAGCGGATCTGGTTCATGGCGGAGTTGTTGCCGATGACGGCAATGTAAGGCGCGCCGAACCGGTTGGCGGTCTCCATGTCGAAGGCGGT
Source organism: Deltaproteobacteria bacterium (assembly GCA_026710965.1). Lineage (GTDB taxonomy): Bacteria > Desulfobacterota > Binatia > UBA9968 > JAJDTQ01 > JAJDTQ01. The sequence goes on from JAPOQB010000155.1 coordinate 1,099, forward strand.
CATGCCGAAGGAGCCGTCGCCGTAGTAACACAGGACTTCCTTGTCCGGGTTCACCAGCTTGGAGGCCAGCGCGAAGCCCGTGCCCACGCCCAGCGCCCCGAGGGCGCCGGGGTCCATCCAGTTGCCCGGAGCCCGGGGCTCCACCGCCTGGGCGCTGATGGTCACGACGTCACCGCCGTCGCCGATGTAGATGGTGTTCTCGGTGAGGAACTCGTTGAGCTCCCAGGCCACCCGGTAGGGATGGATGGGGTTGGCGTCGGACTGGAACAGCGGCATGAGCTTGGCCGCCCGCTCGCCTTCCAGGCCGCGGAGGTGCGCGAGCCAGCGGGCGCGTCCCTCGGCGCCGTTGTCCGGTCGTTCCCCAACGGCCGCGTGCACCGCCTTGAGGATGGCGCCAGGATCGCCCACCAGGCCCAGGGACACGTCCCGGTTCTTGGCCACGGTACGGTAGTCCATGTCGATATGAACCACGGCGGCGTCGGAGCGGAGCCGCCGGCCGTAACCCATGCGGAAATCGAACGGAGTCCCCACGATGACGATAACATCGGCCTCGTTGAACGCGTCCGTGCGGGTGCGGTTGAAATAGTGCGGATCGCCGGGGGGCAGCAGGCCGCGGGCGGCCCCGTTCATGTAGCAGGGCACGTTGAGGGCCTTGAACAGCGCGGTGGCGGCCTCGTGGCCGCGGCAGGTCCACACCTGGGTGCCCAGCAACACCGCCGGCCGCTCGGACTTCACCAGCAGCTCGGCCAGCTTCTCGACGTCCGCGGGGTCGCCGATGGACTGGGTCGACGCACGGGACCGGCCGCGCTCCGGCACCACGGCCTTGTCCGCCGGCACCTCCCGGTCGAGCACGTCCCGGGGAATCTCCAGGTAGCTCGGACCCGGCGCTCCCGCGAAGCACTCCCGCGCCGCCATGGCCACCATGTCGGCGATGCGTTCCGTGGACCGCACGCTCGCCGAGAACTTGGTGATGGGGGCGGCGATGTCCACGTGCGGCAGGTCCTGGAGCGAGCCCATCTTGTGCTGGGTGAGAGCGCCCTGCCCGCCGATGTGCAGCACCGGGCTCTCCGACCGGAACGCGGTGGCAATGCCGGTCAGCGCGTTGGTGAACCCCGGCCCCGCGGTGGTCACGACACAGCCCAGCCGGCCCGTCTGCCGGGCGTAGCCGTCCGCGGCGTGGGCGGCCACCTGCTCGTGCCGGACGTCGACGACGCGAATGCCGTGGTCGATGCAGCCGTCGTAGATGTCGATGATATGACCGCCGCAAAGGGTGAAGATGGTGTCCACCCCCTCGTTCTTGAGCGCCGCGGCCACCAGATGGCCGCCCGAAACCACGTTCTCGTCGCGGCTCTTGCGCGCCAGCGTGTCGTCCGCGGTATTTGATGCACGCTTATCCGTTGAAACCCTTGCCATGTCCCCGTTTTCCTCGCCCTAGCGCTTGCCGGGCGCACCCCCGGCAAAATGAAGTTAGTTAATCGCTGTCCGTGCTGTCTGTCAATCAGGAAGGCATCAGGAGCGCGTCGAGCAGCGTCAATTCGCGGGCGGAACTGGACAAGACGTGGCCGCCCCCCCACCCCGTGTGCTACATCCGGAGAGGCGGTTGGCGGCTGCTTGAGGTTTCGTACTCCTCGGACGCGCGTTGGCAACTGTTGCGTACCTTGTTCCGGACAATCGCTCTCCGGAACTCAGCGCCGATAACGTCCAGAGCGAACGTGGAATGCTGAACCACCGGGAGAACTCCGATGTCGCTGGGTATCTATCTCTTCTTTGAAGGCAATTGCCGGGAAGCGTTCGAGTTTTATCGCTCGGTGTTGGGCGGCGAGTACGTGGTGCTACAGACCTTCGGCGACGGGCCGCCGGACATGAACGTGTCGGAGGAGGAGAAGGACCGCGTCATGCACGTGTCCCTGGCCTTTGGATCGGCGGTTCTGATGGGCAGCGACAGCGCCTCGGCCTTCGGTCCGCCCCCGGTTCAGGGCACCAACTTCGCGCTATCCATCGAGGGTGAGAGCCGAGAGCACTGCGACGAAGTCTTGGCGAAACTCTCGGACGGCGGCACGGTCACGATGCCGATGCAGGAGACCTTTTGGGGGGCCTATTTCGGCTCCTGGACCGATCGGTTCGGCGTGAGCTGGATGATCAACTACGAACTGCCGCAAAAACAGGAATAGCCAGGGATGGCCCTGACCATCACCCAAGTGGACGCCTTCACCAGCGAGCCGTTCGGCGGCAACCCGGCCGCTGTATGCCTGCTGCCCGCTCCCGCCGAAACGGCGTGGATGCAGAGAGTGGCGCGGGAAATGAACCTGTCGGAAACCGCTTTCCTGGTCCGCCGCGAAACCGGCGAGTTCGACCTGCGCTGGTTCACGCCCACGGTGGAGGTCGACCTTTGCGGCCACGCCACGCTGGCGAGCGCTCACGTGCTTTGGGAAGAGGGACAGTTACCGCCGGACCGGCGGGCTGTCTTCCACACTCGCTCCGGCCGTTTGTCGGCGGAACTGCGCGGCGGGTGGATCGAGATGGACTTTCCCGCGGAACCGGACGAGCCCGTGCCCGCGCCCGATGGTCTCGCCGCGGCCCTCGGCGCCGAGCCGGCCTACGTTGGCCGGAACCGCTTCGACTACCTGATCGAAGTCGACGCCCAGAGGACGGTGGAGCGGCTCGCCCCGGACATGCGACGCCTCCGGGACCTGGAGACACGCGGAATCATCGTCACCGCGCGCGCGGAAGAGGAAGGCTTCGACTTCGTGTCGCGCTTCTTCGCCCCGAACACCGGCGTCGACGAGGATCCGGTCACCGGATCGGCCCACTGCTGCCTGGGGCCCTACTGGCAACGCCGCCTCGGCCGTAGCGCGTTCACCGCCCGGCAGGTGTCCGAGCGCGGCGGACTGGTCAAGGTAACCGTGCGCGGCGAACGCGTCACGCTGTCAGGTCAGGCGGTCACGGTGCTACGAGGCAAGCTACTGAGTTGACACACTTGTCGCCGAATACTTGTAGTGTGGACTTGCCCCGATTCCGTGGACAGTTGAGGGCTGTCGGCACCTGTGGATCGTCCGGATCGCTCCGCGCAACTCCTCGTCGCGCCGCCAACGATCCGACCGCCCTCGCCTTCGCCACGCGTAGTACCCGCTGGGGGAGACGCCCAGCACCCGGCACATCGTAGCCACCCGATGTTCGGCCTGATTCGCCTTCACCAGCTCGAAGACCTCCCCGGTACCGTCCCGGTCTCCCGCGCGAACCAAGCCGCGGCTTTTTTGGGATCTCCCGCTCTTCACGAAGCTGGCGATTCTCCCGGCGAAGCCGACCTAGCTCCTCGCGCTCCACCGTCGTCAATCCGTCCTCGCGAAGCCCCTCGTCCCGATCTGCTTGCCGCACCCAGTTGCGAATCGCCCCAGCCGAGCACCCGAACTCCCGAGCCAACTCCGTTGGCGTGCGACCCCCGCGAACCAATTCGACCATCTGCTGCCGGTATTCCGCCGCAAACGACGGATGTTTCTTCGACATCCGGACACCTCCTGCACACAGTTTAGGTGTCCACCGAATCGGGGCAACTCCACCCTGCTTTTAGCCCTCCGACAGCGGTTACCACGCAACCGCGCGGCACCGAAATTGCTTCCTCGTAGAGCCGTCGGTGGGCTCGATCCGACGGGCTTGACCCGCGAGCACCTTTCGAGGAACTACCCTATGCCGAGTCGTGTTCTGCTGATAGATGATCATTCACCTTCGAGGACCCTTCTGGCGCGTGTCCTGAACGAAGAGGGGTTCACGATCGTCGGCCAAGGGTCGAGTGGCGAGTCCTCGCTGTCCTTGGTTCGGCGGACGAAGCCCGACGTGGTTTTCCTGGCCGTGGGCCTCGTCGAGATGGACGGTATCCGTGCGGCTCGAAGAATCATGGACCAGAGCCCCGTCCCCATCGTCCTGGTCACCAACCACTACGAACAAGAGACCGTTGAGCGGGCAATAGCGGCGGGGATAGCGGCTTATCTCATCAAACCCTTGCGGCGGGAGGAACTCCGTCCG
>JAPOQB010000550.1 GCA_026710965.1 Deltaproteobacteria bacterium
CGCCGCTTCCCGGTGATCTCCCGCGCGATTCCCTGGCGAACGAGCAATCCCATGGCCGAGGCGACAGTGTGAAAGCTCAGCTCGGTATCACGGCACGCCACGGGCAACGACAAGATCGGCTGCGACTTGAGCGCGTCGTGGACACGGAGCGCCGTCCCGGCTCTCCGGCCTCCCGCCGTCTGGACCCGGTGCCGATCATTCTCGAACATCCGGGACAGGTGTTGGGCGGTGGCGACCGCGCCCTCGGCCGTGAGTCTCACCCCTTCGAGGAAGAAGTCAAGCCATGCCTCCCAGTCGCCGGTCCGGCGCACGCGACTCAGAAGTTCGTAATAGGTACTCCTGTGTTGCTTCAGGTAAAGGCTGAGGTACAGGAGCGGCTGGCGCAATACACCGGCGTGGTACAGCAGCAGGGTGATCAGCAACCGTCCCACGCGCCCGTTGCCGTCCAGAAACGGGTGAATGGTCTCGAACTGCACGTGCGAGAGCGCTGCCCGCAGCAGCACGGGCAACTCCTCGGAGTGGAGAAAGCGTTCAAGCGCGGCCATGCAGTCCGGCACCGCCGCGGGTGGCGGCGGCACGAAGACAGCGTTGCCCGGCCGGGAGCCGCCGATCCAGTTCTGTGAACGGCGAAATTCGCCGGGCGTCTTGGAGCGGTTCCGTTCTCCCGACAACAGCACGGCGTGCATCTCGCGCATGACGCGATTCGACAACGGGGATCGCTCCCCGCGGCGCTGCAATCCGTGTTGGAGCGCGGCGACGCAGTTCGAGACCTCGACCACGTCGTCGACGGGTGCCCCTGGCGCTTCCGCTAGTTCGAAGAGCAGGAGATCCGACAACGACGACTGCGTACCCTCGATCTGAGACGAGAGCACCGCTTCCTTGCGGACGTAGGCGTACAGGAACAACGCGTGGTCGGGCAATAGCGTCGCGACTCCGTCGAGGCGGCCCAGGGCCAGGATGGCCGATTCCAATGACTGTTGCAGCGAACCGTCCAGCACCAAGGGCGGTTTGGGCGGGAGCGGTGACGGCACCAAGGCACGAACGCGCTCCTCACCGGCACGAATCACTTCATAGCTGCCACATACTCCGCGCTGCATGACAGGCTGCCCCTATTGGAGGATACTACAATAGCGCTGTCAGCTATTGCAGCTTAGGACGTAAACTTACAATAGCAGGCGTTGATATTGCAAGTTCCCAGGAGTTCCGGCGGCCTGTCACAGGGCTTCCCGCTTTCACTACCCGTCCCGCCCGTGGCAGATTCCATCCCATGCGAGAAACCGAACTCTACCCTCCGGTCAAGGCTTTCCTGGAAGCGCAGGGCTATTCCGTGAAGGGCGAGGTGGATGGCTGCGACCTTGTGGCCGTCCGCGGCGACGAACCGCCGGTCATCGTCGAGTTGAAGGCCCGGTTCTCCTTGCCGCTGGTGTTCCAGGGGATCACGCGGCAGGGCCTCGCCGACAACGTGTATCTCGCGGTGCCGCCGTTCTCCGGGCGCACGACTCGCCGGGGAGACGCGCTGGCGCTTTGCCGGCGCCTCGGGCTCGGGCTCCTGACCGTCCGGCTCAAGCCGGCGCCGTTCGTTGAGCCGCTGCTGGATCCGGCGGAGTACCGGCCGCGCAGGCGCGGGCAACGGCTCGGGCGGCTGTTGCGAGAATTCAGGCACCGGGTCGGCGACCCGAACCAGGGCGGCTCGAGCCGGCGCACGATCATGACGGCCTACCGGCAGGACGCCCTTCGCTGTGCGTCGTGCCTTGACCGAAACGGACCGACGAAAGCCGCAGTGGTCGCCGGGGCGGTCGGCGTGCCCCGAGCCCGGGCCATCATGTACACGGACCACTACGGTTGGTTCGAACGCCCCGCCGGCACGGCTCCCGGCGTCTACGGCCTAACTCCGAAGGGGCGCGCCGCGCTGGAGGAGTATGCCGACATGGTGGCGGAGCTGTAGCTGGGGGCTTGGGTCCGTGGATGGCGTGCCTTGAGATGGAGATGGCGTCCTTCGACTTCGCTTCGCTACGCTCAGGACGAACGGGTTGGTGGGGGAGGACGAAGTTGGTGGGGGAGGACGAACACGGTGGTGCAGAGGGCGAACGGGTTGGTGGCGGCGAACGAACACGGTGGTGGCAGAGGACAAACGGGTTGGTGCCAGAGGACGAATGGGTTGGCGCCAGAGGACGGCTCCTACGGTAGCGGGCACTCCGGGGTCAGCCGTTTCAACTCGGGGATGACTTCCTCGCCGAAGCGCTGGATGGTTTCCAGGGTCAGGGAGGGGTCCATGCCGGGCCAGTCGACCATGAACCACATGATCTCGGCGCCGAACTCTTCGTGGTAGGAGAGCACCTGCTCGGCCACCTCGGCGGGGCTGCCGAGGACCAGGCGGTCCTGCTGCAACTGCTCGAACGGCAGATCGTAGCGCTCTCCCGGCTGGCCCCAGCGCTGGTAGCGTTCGTAGCGGCGCTCGTAGCCCTCGCGGATGCGGTCTTCGGCCTCCTTGCGGCTGTCGGCCACGCAGAGGTCGCGGAAGATGAACAGTCCCTCGAAGGGCCTGCCCTGCTCCTCCAGCGCGCGCTTGTACGCCGGCACGGCCTCGCGCAGGAACGTCTTGGTGTGACGCCGGCTGGCGATCCAGTGGTCGGCCACCCGTGGCACCCGGGCGACCGTCGCCACCTTGTCGGCGCCCAGCAGGATGGGCGGCCGGGGCTTGTGGAGCGGCTTGGGCTCGATGGTGACGCCGTCGATCCGGTAATACTTGCCGTGGTGGTGGACCTCGTCCTCGGTCCACAGCCGCTTCACCACCTCGATGCCCTCCTCTAGCCGCGGGCGCTTCTCGCGCAAGGGAACGCCCATGGAGGTGAACTCGACGTCGCGATAGCCCTGGCCGATGCCGAACAGGAACTTGCCGTCGCACAGGTTGTCGATGGTGGCGGTGTACTCCGCCACCATCAGGGGCTGGTGCATCGGCAACAGGAATATCGCCGTGCCCAGGTACATGCCGGGGGTCAGGCCGGCGAAGTAGGACAGCAGCGGCAGGGACTGCAGCATCGCCGCGTCCGGCCCGGTGGAGTAGTGCTGGGCCACGAACAGCGCCTCGTAGTTGCTGGCGTGGGCCACCCGCGCCCGTTCCGTGAAGTCGCGGCAGAGGCCCGCCCGGTCAAGGTCCGAGGGATAGCTGCCGAACGCGATGCCGAAACGCATGATGAAATCTCCCGTTGCTCTCGCCCGGTCAAGTGCGCCCGCCGCTTCTTGCGCCGCCCGCCCGAGATCGATCCTCCTCGGGTAGCGCGACGCTACAGGCCGGCGAAGGGATCCTGGCCCGGCGGACGCCTCACGAGACTCAGCGGATGACCCGCTCCACCGGCACGCTCCGGACGTCCATTTCAAATTCCAGTCCCTGGACCGGGGGCCGGGCGTAGGTCCATGTGACGCCGTCCGGCGCCGCACCCCGGCGGACGACCTCGTCGGCGAGAAACTCCTGGATTTCGTGGACCGTGTAGACTTGGCTCGTGGTGGCGTCCGCCCACGTCAGGCTCAACGCCGCCATCCGAACCTCCAACGCTCCGAGGACGAATTGCGCCTTTTCCCGCATGGCATCGGGCGAGGTATCCCCGAGACGGATGATCCGCGCCCCGTACCCTCCCGGTCCTTCGGGCGCTTCGCCGGAGCCCGCGATCACGAAGCTCTTCACGCCCGCCGCAGCGCTCGCCTCCGCCGGTACCGTGTACGAAAATGCATGGAAGCTGGGTTCGGTCGGAGGATGCACCTCGGGACATACGTTTGACCGCGCGACGGGATTGTCGTCGTCCTTGAAGATGCCCCACCGTTCGAGCGTGCGCACATAGACCCGATTGAAGGCTATGAAGCCTTCTTCCGTGAACTGCCCCGGCGAGCGCAGCTCACAAGCGCAGAACGCAGTGGGCGGCCGTCCGAGGCCGTCAAGATAGGACTCGATCCGGCGGAACCCTTCCTCGAGCGGCACAGGTCGTGCGAACCGGGCGCGTTCGATGACGAACCCCGGCTCCGCCGAGACGCCCCCCGAATACTGGAACCGCCCGCGCACGTACCGATACCCGCCGGGTTCGAATACTGTTGTTTCCGCCATATCGCATCTCCGATCACTAGCCCAAAGAACACAGTTTCGGGACCTCGCCCACGCGGCCAATACTCTCGTGTATGCCCTGCGAACTATCGGGTCAATGGCCCGCCTCGGCCCGCCTCGCGATCTCCCGCGCCAGCCCATCGAAGATCCTGGCATGGAACGGGTAAAGTCCGTACCAGTAGAGCAGGCCGCCCAAGCCCTTGGGAAGGAAGGCCGCGGTCTGTTCCAGTTGGGTCTTGCCGTCGTCGGTCTCCCACACCCGGAACTGGAGCCAGGCGCGCCCCGGCAGCTTCATCTCCGCTCTCAGGCGGACCAGCCGGTCCGGCTCCAGGGCCTCCACTCGCCAGAAATCCAGCGCGTCGCCGACGCGCAGCTCGTCGGGATGGCGGCGTCCCCGGCGCAGCCCCGCACCTCCCAGCATGCGGTCGACCATGCCCCGGACCTGCCACATCCAGTCGCCATGGAACCACCCCCGGTCGCCGCCGATGCCGGTGAACACCCGGTACACCTCACGGGCGGGCGCGGCCACCTGGCGCGTGCGGCGTTCGAAGATCATCCCTTCGTGGGATTCCACGCGAGAGAAGGAGTCCGGAGTGTCGGACCCGCCATGGGCGTCGCTCCAGGTGGTCTCGATGCGCCCGTGCTCCAGGTCGTCGATCACCTTCGCGATGGCGCCCGCGTAGTCCCGGGGTTGGATACCCGGGAACAGCTCCCGGGCCAGATTGTCGGTGACCACGACCTCGTTCCGGAGTCCATCAATCAACGGTCCGCTCACCCCGGAAGGGATCGGTGTGATCCAGTGCACCCAGTAGGACGACAGGCGCGGCGTCAGCACAGGCACCGGCACGAGCCAGCGCCTGAGGCCCCTGGCCCGTGCGTAGCCCAGCATCATCCCCTTGTAGGTAGTGACCCCGTCGCCGCCGACCTCGATGACCTTGTCGCCGCAGGCGGCGTTGGTCAGGGCCGCCGTCAGGTAGTCCAGCACGTCGCTTACCGCAATGGGCTGGACCCGCGAATACACCCACCGCGGACACACCATCACCGGCAACCGTTCCACCAGATAGCGGATCATCTCGAAGGAGATGCTGCCGGAGCCCACGATCACCGCGGCCCTGAACTCCGTCACCGGAACGCCGCCTTCCCGGAGCGCCCGCCCCGTGTCCTGCCTGGATCGCAGATGGCGCGACAGTTCGGCCTTCGGGTCGCCCAGCCCGCCCAGATAGACGATCCGGCGGACGCCGGCTTCCCTGGCCACCTGCCCAAACAGCCGCGCCGCCTCCACGTCCAGCTCGTGGAACCCCGAGCCGCTGCCCATGCTGTGGATCAGGTAGTAGGCAAAGTCGACGCCGGCAAGGGCGCGCGACAGCGCCTCGCGGTCCAACGCGTCTCCCTC
>JAPOQB010000354.1 GCA_026710965.1 Deltaproteobacteria bacterium
CTGCTAGTCCCATTCCTTCTCGATGCCGTGTCCCCGTTCCGGGTCCCCGTGCAGCGGAGTCACGAACCCGAGCAGGCACCCGTCCGAGCCGTCCCTGAGTCGGTGGCAGCGAACCCGGATGAGGTCGCCGGGCAGGACGTCGTCGCGCCCGATACCGTTCCCGCCAAGCGTCCCGGTGTTGGCGGCCTCCATGGCCCACAGGATGGACTCGCCGCCGTTCCCGTCGTCGGGGACCTCGAGGAAGATCCAGGAGTGCGGGTTGAGCCAGTGCACTTCCTGGACCGTCCCCTCGAGATGGGTGAAGTCGCTGAGCTCGTAGTTGCCGTGGGAATGATGCGTCCCACCGGGTAGAGGGAGGACGGCCAGGCAGAAGAGCAGGACGATGAGAGCCGGAATTCCGGGCTTCGTCGAACTCACCCATCGCTGCAGGCTGTGCCGGTGTGCCATGTCGGCGGATTGCGTGATACCTGAAGTCATCATCTGAGTCGGGGCGGTGGCGGAAAGCCGTTGACGTAAACGCGCTCGTAACGGATGGGGTTGCCGTCTGCGTCGAGGAACCGCATCGACGGCTGGAACAGCGGGGGGCCCGGCTTGCGCGGTGGCGCGGTGGCCTCAAGGACGTACAGCCGGTCCTCGTGCATGTAGATGGCCGCGAACGTCCGGGAGTCGTCGGAATTGGTGAGCTGGAGGTGACGGCCCTCGACGAGGTCCACGAAGTTCCAGCCGAAGAACGTCGGCCGGACGTTGCGCTGGAGAAGCTGCCACGTCGCGTAGTCCATGGCGCCGCGGACGTCGACGATCCAGGACCCCACGCCGGTGGACAACGCGCCCGAGCAACCCGTATGAGCATCGGGCGGGCAGTTCCTTGCCCGCTCGGTGTGGATCCGCTCGGCGTCGGTGTAGTCGACCACGGTCACCGAGTACCGGCTCGAGCCGTCGTCCCAGGCGTGCACCCGGGCCGGGAGCTCGGCCTCGTACTCCGTCGTGTAGACGATATCTTCCACCGACGGCTCGCCGGGAAGATTGACGCTGAAGAAGTCGGAGGGGCTGGCGTACTCGACCCAGCCCTGGGCGAAGAGCGGCCCCGGACCGCACAGGATCAAGGTGACGGGAATCGCTCGAACGAGGCGCATGGTTTCTACCCTCCGTTTGCTCCGACACCGCCTGATCGCACTCCCGGGCCGACACGCGCCCTGGCGATGGCCGGATCGCCGACATCCGGCCGATCGACGAGGCACAACGACCCGGCCGCAAAATCATACCGTAACGATCTGAGCTACGCAGACCACCTGCTCTTTCAGCCCCTAAAACACTATTCAGCGCCCGAACTGCGGTCACCCACACCTTACCGACGGGATAGAATCCGCTATGCTTCGATAGAGTTTTCTGTCCCTTGCGCGTTCCCAGGGAGGAATCAGGCATGAGCTTTCGGACCAAGTCGGCATTGATATTGGCAGTCGTCGTTGCGGCGGTCGGCGTCGGTCGCTCTCAGAGTCCGGGAACCGGTGGAGCTGATGCCCGGGACTCCGGGAATGTCGTTCCGCTCCGGGTGGTCCAGGACGGGGAGACCGGCTCGATCGCGATCTACCGCGAGGGCGAAGACGAACCCATCGTCACCCAGAACGCGGCCCCCGGGCACCGGCCGTTCCTGCATCCGATCGTCGCCCCGGACGGCATGGGTCTGGCGACTCAGGCAAGCCCCGATCATCACCCTCATCAGACCGGTCTCTACTGGGGCTTCACCCGCGTGAACGGCGAGCCCATGGACGAGGACACGCTCAGGCAGTGGTTCTACCGGCGCGACAAGCCCCAGGACATCGCCAGGGCCGTCGGCCGGGACTACTTCCACAACCTGGGCGGCGACTACTGGCGCCGCGATTCGGCCATGGTCGTCACCGAGTCCGGATCCGAAGTGAAGTGGCAGACGGTCTACGGCATGCTCGACGCCGAAGGCAACGCCTTCATGACCGAGACGCAGAACTGGACGATGCGGGCCGAGGAAGACCGTTTCATCCTGGATCTCGAATGGGCCGGCGAAGCGCACACCGACGTCTCGATCAACGAAATGTCCTACGGCGGCATGTTCCTGCGCATGCCCTGGCACAAGGACATCCCCGGCGAGGCGGTCAACGCGGCCCGCCAGCGCAACAGGCAGGCCGAAGGCCAGAGGGCGATGTGGGTCGACGTCGGCATGCAGGTCGAGGGCCGCGACGACTTCCTCCACGGCGCCATCTTCGACCACCCGATGAACGCCGGCTATCCCCAGACCTGGCGCGTCGACGGCCAGCACGGCGCCGGCCCCACGCGGGCTCGGATCGGAGACTGGGACATCCACA
>JAPOQB010000841.1 GCA_026710965.1 Deltaproteobacteria bacterium
AGTGGTCTGGACGCTGCCGTCGCTGGCGGGCAAGGCGCTGGCGGATGCAACCTGGACTGCTACGTTGGACACGTTGCGCGCGCCGCGCAAGACCGACCAGAAGCTCGCGGAATGGCGGCAGCAGGCGCCGATTCGCCCGGTAGTGTTCGAGGACGCCGGCGTGCTCACTGACGACACCGTGCACCTTCACCTGGAGCAGCGCATGGCGCAACGGCTGCTGGCGCGCTTTCGCTCCCAGGGATTCGTCTACCACGATCTGTCCCGGGCCTGTCTCGTGCAGGCCGCCGACTCCGTCCCGCGGGTGATTCTTCTGGGGCGGCTGTGTCTGTTCGGGCGGCATGCCGAGCGTCTGCATGAGGTGCTGATTCCGGTGGCGGCGCGCTGGATCGAGCCGTCGCGCCGCAGCGGACCGCTCAAGGCCTATGCCGAGGAGGCGGAAGCCCGAACGCTGGAGCGTCTGGAGGGCGCTTTACAGAGTGCACGAGGCCCGAATGAGACGATTCACGGCAAGCTGCTCGATACCGCCGCCCAGGACGTTGAAGACTTGCTGCCGCAGCTTGAAGAACGCGCCAACGAGGTGGCTCGGAGCGCCAGGGACCGGCTGCGCGCGCGGGGCGAGCGAGAAGATCAGCAGCTTCGGGAGACTCTCGAACGTCAACGCCAGCGAGTGGAAACGGAACTCGGCAAGCACGAGGGCCGGGGAACCCAGCTCACGTTGGAGTTCAGTGAAGAGGAGAAGCGCCAGCTTCAGGCCGACATCGGGTCGTGGCGTGTCCGTCTGGACCAGTTCGACAAAGACCTGAAGACCGAACCGGCCCGGATTCGCGAGTTTTATGAAGTGCGGGCACAACGAGTCGAGCCCATCGGGCTCGTGTACTTGTGGCCGGACAGCGGGTGAGACCCATGGCCACGCCCGACCCACACACCCGCGCCCATTTCGAATGGCTCGGCTTCATCCAGCCGAACGGCCTCGTCGTCTCCGCTCCCGCATTGGTCAAGGCCGGGGCCATCCTCAACCGGCACGACGTCGAAGGTCAGGAGTTGCTGGACACTTGGTTGAACCAACGCGATGGATCGCCGGCGCGAACACGGGAACACAACCTCCAGGACTTCCTCTCTTTCGCGAAGACCGTCCTCGGCTGGGGTTTCTCGCCCAAGGGATACGCGGGTACGGAGGAGACCCCTATCCCAGCGGAACTTGAGGTTCCTCTCCCCGACTACGGCGAGACTCTGCGCCCGGACTTTGCGGTGCGCGAGCGCGACCCGCAGGCCGGGGAGTTGCCGTGGCAGTTGCTCGTGCAGGTGCTGGACGAGGGTAAGGACCTCGTCAAATCGAGCACCGGCGCCGGTGGACTGGAAACCTCTCCGCAAGGTCGGATGGAGCGTCTCCTCCGCGCCACCGGGGTTCCCGCCGGCGTGCTTTTCAACGGCGTGGCGCTGCGTCTCGTCTCGGCCCCGCGCGGCGAAAGCTCCGGCTGGATGGACTTTCGTGTGGCCGACATGGCCCAGACCGCGGGGCGGCCTCTGTGCGCGGCGTTGCGCCTTCTCTTGTGTGAGCAACGCCTGTTGACCGGGCCGAAGGAACATCGCCTGGCGGCGCTGCTCGCCGATAGCCGCCGGTATCAGAACGAGGTCAGCGAGCGGCTTTCCGAGCAGGTCATGCACGCGCTCTATGACCTCCTTCGAGGGTTCCAGGCGGCCCACGACGAATCCCGCGGAGAGCTGCTGCGGGAACCGCTCTTCGCCGAAGGCGACCCCAACGACATCTATCGCGGCCTTCTCGCCGTCATCCTCCGCCTCGTCTTTCTGCTCTATGCCGAGGAGCGCGGCATGCTTCCCGGCGGCGAGACCTTCATCCAGCACTATTCGGTTGGCGGCCTCTACCAGCGCCTGCGCGAGGAGGCGGCCTTGCACCCGGATACCATGGATCAGCGCTACGGCGCGTGGGCGCAGCTTCTGGTGCTGTTCCGCCTCATCCACGACGGGGCCGGCGGGCACAAGACCGGAGGCATTGTCAGTCTTCCGGAACGTCGCGGCGCTCTTTTCAACCCGGATCGGTATCCGTTCCTCGAAGGCCGCCATAGCGGCGGCGGTCGGCAGATTACCGAGCGCGTCCAGCCGCCGCGCGTCTCGGACGGCGCCGTCTACCGGGTGCTGGAGAAGCTGGTGGTTCTCGACGGCGAGCGCATTTCCTACCGCACCCTGGACGTGGAGCAGATCGGCTCCGTTTACGAGGTCATCATGGGCTTTCGCCTGGAGACGGCGACGGGCCGGTCCGTGGCCGTCAAGTCCGGCA
>JAPOQB010000551.1 GCA_026710965.1 Deltaproteobacteria bacterium
CCTGCGTTCCTCGCGGACGCCAAGAAGGCGCGCATCCAGATCAACCCGCTCCACGGCAAGGACCTGCAGGCGCTGGTGGTGAAGATGATAGACATCCCGGCGGCGAACAAGGCCGTGCTGAAGAAGATGTTCAACTACTGACGCGGGCTCGTGGCGGAATCAGTTTTCGAAACGGTCCATACTCACCGGCTCACGAATCGGAGGGTACTTCGATGTCCACCACAAATGCGCCATGATCGCTAACGTTTTTGTCGAAGCGGATCACGGTCGCTGCCGTGACCACTCTGCACAAGAATTTGCTGAGCAGCACGTGGTCTAACTGTTCCTGCTGTTTTCCTTTCTTGTATGTCCAACGCGCTCCCTCCATCGTTGAGTCCGCGGATCTCACGTAAGGTATCGCTTTCAGGCCCGTCGTTGAAATCGCCCATGACTACGATGTTGGGCCTACCCTTCTCCAAGTTGGCACGGACAAGGCGACGAATCAGTCGGGCCTGCGCCATCCTCTCGCCGCTGGTGGTGATCCCGTTGCCACGTCTGGACTTCAGATGGAGTGCGTATATTGTAACCGGTTCGCCCGAGATTTCGATGTCGACACGCATGAACTTTTGCAGCGCTGCCAGTCGCGGATAACCCTTGTCCGTATGAAACTCAGCCCTCAATGCGGGGTATGCTCGAATCGGTTCGGTCAGATTCGGGTATCTGGACAAGACAGCAACATCTTGACCCGTGAACGGATCAGTACCTGCCCCTATCCAGAAGTACGGGTAAGACTTCCCGCGCTCTTCTAGTGCCTCAACGAGATCCTCAAGCGTACTCTGGCTTTCGATTTCCTGTAGTGCGAGGACATCGGCGTTGATGGAAGCGACTGCATCCGCGACTGTGGCCAGCGTCTCTTTCCAAGTGTAACCCTCACGCTGTCCAGCCCATTTCTGGTGCGGCGGATCGTCGTCGTACAGCCAATAGACATTGAGTGTTGCGAAACGAACCGGCTCCGCAACTACGACCGTAGCGAGTAGCACGACGATACAGAGCGACAACGTCAAACGAAACATGGGCCCACTCCCAACTGCGGACACCATGAGCATCGGCGACTGGCGAATCTGACGCCAAATCTCCGTCCGACCCCACAGCCCACAGCGAGTTTTTCGTCTGATTTAGCCGATCTCAGCTAGGTCGATCAATCAAGAACCTTGAGCTGGGTTCAGATCTGGTCTAGTGGGCGTAAAGCGATTAGGCGCGTGGGCAAGTACGGCCGGGCATCCTCGAAGCATCGCGCAGAGCAAGAGCGCCAGTGACGGGCAACGGGAGGCGTAGGACGGTTAACGGTCGTGCGCAACGAAGAGCCCCTTATTCTGTTTCTGAGAACCGATTGCGGCTTGGGCCAGATGACAAGACAAGTCGCTTCCGAGCTCCTTCTTCAGGAATGCACGTACGTGATCTTTGTCGAGTCTATGTAGAGCGTATCGGGGCAAATGTCCTGGTCGTTGGGCCAAACAACGGTCCCGTCCAAAACCCTGGCCTGCCGAAAGTACTCTTCGTCCCGGAGTTCGTGAAACACCCCGAAGTCCAGCAAACCTGAGCAATCGTAGATCCCCTGTTCGCCGTTTTCAAAACGCAGCCTCAGTCTCTTCCGTTCCAGCACCGTGACTTCCGATACTCTGGGGTTCACAGCCATCACCTCAAGGGATCTATCTTGTAGGGTTGCTGCCCTGACGAGGCAAGCTCCCAGTTGGCTTCAAGCTCTTCCTTGTGCAGCTCGATCCATGCCTGTAGCAACTTCATCTTTGGATTCGGAAACTCACCCTCCAGAACGTCTCCGTCCGGTATCGCCACGACGACTTCCTGTCCCTGATACTTGGCGTGTACGTGGGGCCTGTTGTGTCCCCGATTGTCGAGGAAATACATGTAGACAATGATGCCGTAGAACATGGATATCGCGGGCATGCGAGAGTCCTTATGCCTCTGGCCGCATAGAGAATGAGTGGTTTTCCAGCAGTCATAGGGGCGACCGCCGGTCGCCCCTATGGGAACAACCTCCTCCAACACCTGTCCCGCGCTAGTTCAGGTCGAACAACCGCTGGGCGTTCTTGCGGAGGATCTTCTCCTTTACTTCGTCCGACAGGTCCGGGTGGTTCCTGAGATGGTGCAGGTTCTCGGGGAACTCGTTGTCCCAGTGCGGGATGTCGGAGGCGTAGACGAAGTGGTCGCTGCCCATGTAGTCCACGGTGGCGGCCAACTGGGACTCGCCGGATTCCAGGCTGAAGTACAGGTTGGACTCGCGCACCACGTCGCTGGGCTTCCGTTTCAGTAGCGGCATCTCGTGGGCGCCGCGCTTCTCCCAGTGCTCGTCGAGCCGGTCCATGTAGTAGGGAAGCCAGGTGGCGCCGATCTCGAGAAAAGCGATTTTCAGCTTCGGGAAGCGTTCCGTGATGCCCTGGCAGACCATGCTGGTGAACTGCAGCAGGATGCCGGCGGTGAAGGCGTAGGAGTGGACCTCGGCGAAGGTGCTGAGGATGGAAGCGCCGAGCTCCCGGGAGGTGTTGCGGGTGCCGTGGACGCCGAGCACCACGCCCTCTTCCTCGGCGGCCTTGTAGATGGGATCGTAGTAGGTCTCGCCGAGGGCGATGGGGAGTCCCGTGGGCAGGATCTCGAAACCCTTGAGGCCGAGTTCGTTGACCGCGCGGCGGAGCTCCTTGGCGGCCTCCTCAGGCGCCCTCATGGGTAGCACGCCCACGCAGCTCAGCCGGTTTGACAGCGCGTTGTACTCCTTGGCGAAGTGGGTGTTGGCGGCCTTGGTCACGGCCACCTGGAACGGCACTTCCTGGTTCTTGGCGATGTTGCCCGAGCCCGTGGGGAAGCAGATGGCCACCTCCATGTCCTGCTTGTCCATGAGCGTGTGCCAGCGCCGCACCTGCTCCTCGGGGGCGAGGCCCTCCCAGTTGACGGACATCTTGAAACCGTTGAAAAGGTTCGGGTCCCAGGGCTGGTCTCCCGGCCATAGCGGGGTCGAGCGTTCATTCCAGGGTGCGTCGAGATACTTGCGAATATCCGCCGGCCGTTCGAGAACATGCCCATCCGTATCGACACAAGTCGCGTTACCCATGGTCATACCTCCTGGTTCCGAGTTTGGAATCGGCTGCATTGCCTATGGTTTTCGCTCTATTGTCTTTGGGCTTGTTTGTCAATCAAGACTGCTGTCATACATACTCACGGGTGTGGGCGGACTCGGGACCGCGGTTCCGGACCCGGTCGCCGAGCGGCAGGATAGTCGCGGTGCCGTCCCGGCGGGAACCATGGAACGTCTAATCAGGGGGCGTCGCGATACTTGAAGCGGTTGATCCGAAGGGAGGTTCAAGATGTCGAGCGGGGATAGACCGGACCTTTACTCGAAACTATGTGCCGCGGCCGTGCTCTGGGGACTGGCCGCGTTGGCCTCGCCCATGGCCCTGGCAGCGGATGCCAAGCCGACGGCTGAGTGGGGCAAGCGCGGGGAATTGGTGGAGCCCAATTCGGAGATGGCGGTGGCGTACCTCGACGGCAAGATCTACGTCGTGGGCGGCTATCCGTCCACCCGGAAGAGCGTCGACACGGTGCAGGTCTACGACGTCAAGACCGACAAGTGGAGTCTCACGACGCCCTACCCCACCACCATCAACCATGCCTCCGCCGTGGCTCTCGACGGCCTGCTCTACGTGGTCGGCGGTCAGACCAATGCCGGCGGACGGAGGGAGAAATCCCGCTACGTCAACGCGGTCCACGCCTACGATCCCAAGACCCGGAAGTGGACGGCCCGGGCGCCGATGCCCACCGCGCGCAGCGCCATGGCCCATGACGTCATCGACGGCAAGCTCTACGTCGCCGGCGGGCGTCCTCCTCGGGGCCACGACTTCGCCGTGTACGATCCCAAGGCCGACAAGTGGACCACGCTGCCGGACCTGCCCACCCAGCGCAACCATATTGCCGCGGCCGCCATCGACGGCAAGCTCTACGTCGCCGGGGGACGGTTCGGCGGCGGCTTCCGTAGCGAGATCACCCCGGCCCTCGAAGTCTACGACCCCAAGACCAACCAGTGGACGGCGCGGCGGCCCATGTCGGAGGCGCGCGGCGGACTCAACGGCATCGCCGTGAACGGCTGCTTCCATACCTTCGGCGGCGAACACCCCAGCGCGGGCCCCAGCGGCGTGTTTCCGCACCACGAGGCCTACAACCCCAAGACCGACACCTGGACGCGTTTCCCCGACATGCCCATTCCGGTTCATGGCGTCACCGGGCTGGTCTACCTCGACGGTTGGATCCACCTGCCCGGCGGCGGCATACGGCGGGGCGGCAGCAGCGGCACCACGCACCACCAGGTGGTGCGGACCGACATGCAGTGTCAGTGAACGACCGGCCTCGCATGCGGGTGGCAGCGGCGTGAGCAGGTCCGCCCTCGCCTTCCTTCCGGGCCTGGGGATCCTTTCCCTTCTACCGGACGCGGCATGGGGTCACGCAATCGTCCAGCGCTACGACCTGCCGGTGCCGCTCTGGTACTATCTCGCGGGGGCGGGCCTCGTGGTGGCGTTGACCTTTGTCGTGCTGGCGGTCTTTCGCAAGGACGCCGCCCCGGCACCGCCCTGAAGCCTCGACATCTCCCGGACGTGGGCCGGGCGCCTCGTCGCCGATAGCCGGATCGGCAGGATGATGGCGATCCTCTCCGTGGCCGTTTTCATCTTCCTGATCGCCGCCGGACTGTTCGGCACACAGGAGTACCCGCTGGCGAACATCCTGCCCGCGTTCGTCTGGATCGCCTGGTGGGTCGGCCTGGGGTTCGTCTGCGCCCTGGTGGGCAACGTCTGGCCGGCGTTGAATCCCTGGGCCGCGGTGCCGGCGCTGTTCCCCGGGGTCCCGCGCGACCGCGACGGCCGGCCGGTGCCTTCGTGGATGGGAGTCTGGCCGGCGGTGTTCCTCTACCTGTGCTTCGCATGGGCCGAGCTGGTGTGGCCGAACAACCCCGCCCCCGCCAGCCTGGCCTCCGCCATCCTCGTCTACAGCGCGGTCACCTGGGCCGGCATGGCCCTATACGGCATTGAGCCGTGGCTGCGGTGCGGAGAGCCCTTCTCCATCGTCTTCGGACTGTTCGGCCGTTTCGCGCCCCTGGCCCGGACCGCACGGGGACAGCTCGTGCTGAGGCACTACGGCTCCGGGCTGGCGGACGGCGAGAAGGTGCCGGTGTCCATGGTGGTGCTGGTGGTGACGCTGCTGGCCACGGTGAGCTTCGACGGCTTTCTCCACACGCCGGTGTGGGCAGGGTTCTACGCCACGGCATCCCACGGGCTGTACGATCTCGGTTGGACCCATTTCCTGGGGAACACCGGCGCACGCACCCTGATATTCACCACCGGACTCGTGCTGGCGCCGCTCTCCTTCGTGGCCCTGTTCCTGGGAACCTGCGCGCTCATGGCGCGCCTGGCGAACCGTGGAGAAGGCACGCGGCGCGGCGCGATGGACCTCGCCTCATCCTACGTCCTCACGCTGGTGCCCATCGCCATCGCCTATCACCTGGCGCACTACCTGCTGCTCTTGATATTCGAGGGCCAGCGCCTCTTCGGGCACATCTCCGACCCGTTCGGGGTGGGCTGGGACCTTTTCGGCACCGCGGGAGTGACGCCGGACCCCACGGTGGTGGGCGCCCGTTTCCTGTGGCTGTTCTCGCTCTTCGTCATTGTCGCCGGCCACGCCATCGCCGTGTGGCTCGCCCACCGGGCAGCGTACCGCGAAAACGAGGGCGGGGCGGTGGTCGCACCGCAACTGCCCATGCTGGTCCTCATGGTCGGCTACACGATCTTCAGCCTGTGGATCATCGGGCAGCCCATCGTGGAAGTGTGAGAGAGAGGTTTGGAATAGAAAAAGGGGCCTCTCATTTCGAGAGGCCCCTTTGCCGTGTCCGTACCCTGTTGGCCGGGTGAGCCCGCGGCTCACTCGGCGTGGGGTTCGATGGTCTTCGTGTCACCGGCTTCCGCCTGAACCGGGACCTTGCGGCCTGCCGCCTTGGCGGGGAGCGGTACCGAAACCTCGATCACGCCGTTCCTGTGTCGCGCCTCGATCCTGTCGGCGTCGATGCCGGCGGGCAGCCTCACGGTACGCTCGAACTTGCCGTGGACGGTCTCCCGATGGTAGTGACCTTCCTCCTCGAATTTACGTTCTCCCTTGATGGTCAGGAGCCTGCCTTCCACCTGGATGTCCAGATCCTTGAGATCCACTCCCGGCAGATCGACCCGCAGGACGTAGTTGCCGTCCCGCACGTACGCATCCAACGGCGGCGTCCAGTCACGGTTCGACTCACGGCGGCTCAAGAACCGGTCGAGTACGGCGTCCACGTCACGCCCTGTGCCAAACAGAAACGGATGCCGTCTTGTCACTTCATAGCTCAACATGATGCCTGCCTCCTTCCCTGAAACCTAAACCTGAAATGTCATTCCGAGTATTGTGGAGCTCCCTGACGAAAGAAAAGGTAAGCATCGAAACCCTCCGGGTCAATGGTGGACCGAGCGTTTTTTTCCAATGGCCGCGGGCGGACGGGATCGTTGACACCGCCGCTCGGGCGACCCTATAATGCGGCCCGTTTCGCTTCCATACACACTGCAACCCAGGAGGGTGACATGAAGAGGACCTTTGCCGCCGTTTTCGCCGCCTTGGGCCTTGTCGTTTTCGCCAACAGCGGCCACGCCCAGTTCCCCAACCGGGACATCACCATTCTCGTGCACGCCTCGCCGGGAGGCGGGTTCGACGCCATCGCCAGGGCCCTGGGCCGCTACATGAAACCCTTCATACCGAAGGACGTCGACGTCATCGTCAAGAACGTCGTGGGCGCCGGCGGCATCACCGGAACCGTCGCCATGTACCGCGCCAAGCCCAACGGCTACACCATCGGACACATCTACGCCGACGGGATGCTGGGGACCCAGATGATCCGGAGCAACGTCGGTTACGACATCGACAAGTTCACCTAGCTCGCGGTAGTGAGCTCGCAGGAGGCGGAGGCGTTGCTGGTCCGCCGTGAATCGAAGTATCGAACCGTCGAGGATCTGCAGAAGGCCAAGCGGGTGACCTGGGGCGTGGAGGGCATCGGCATCGCGCGCTGGGTCCACGCGTTTCTGGCCGCCAACGAGCTCAAGATCCCGTTCGACGTGGTGGCGGGCTACGGCGGCACCGGCGAGACGCTGCCGGGCCTGCTTCGGGGCGACTTCGACGTGTTCACGCAACCCATCGACCACCCCTCCACGCTGCCGTTCCTCCGGTCGGGCGAAATCGTGCCCATCGTCAACCTCGGCGAATCCCGCGCCAAGAACGCCCCGGATACGCCCACGGCCATCGAGCTGGGTTACAAGAACCTTATCGTGAAGGTGTTTCGCGCCATGGTCGGGCCTCCGGGACTGTCCAAGGACCTCCACAAGCAGTGGGAGGACATCCTGTTGAAGACCATGAACAGCAAACCGTACAAGGACTGGGCGGCGTCATTCGGCATCCCGCTGGTGCCGGGAGACGGCTCCAAGGCGGCCGGCGACATGAAGGTGTTCGTGGACCTGTACAGCAAGTACCGTCAACCCATGCTGGACGCGCTCAAGGGCACGAAATAGCCGGACGGGCGCGGGCCGCGGTTGGCGGGACGCGCCACCGGAACCAACGCGGGAGAAGATTCGCCATGATGGTCAATCCTTACAATGATTCGCAGTTGATGCTGGCGCTGCAGTTCGACCACTCCCGGGTGGCGGGCTTCTTCGCCGCCCACTGGGGCAACGAGGAGTTCGACCGCCCGGAGCCGTATGCGTCGGTGGTGCTGGCGGCCCAGGAGCACGACATCGGCTGGTGGGAATGGGAGATGAAGCCGTCCACGCTGAACGACAAGAACTTCCCGATGGACTACCACGACGGCAGCTTCAAGTTCCTCGGCCAGCTCAGGCTCGACTTCTACAAGAACGCCGTGGACAACGTGCTTCAGCGGGACCCCTACGCGGCCATGCTCATCGCCATGCACGGGGTGGCGCTCATGAATGCCGGCTACGGCAAGTACACCCATCCGCCCGACCGCACCGCCGACCCGCGGGTGCGCGCCTACGTCGACCACCAGGAGGAGTTGAGGAAGCGGCTGGCCGCCGAACTGGCCCAATCCGAAGAGTTCGGGGACTACACCTCCGAGGAGCAGATCTGGACCAACTACGAATACATCGAGGTGTTCGACCAGCTCGCCCAGTACGTCTGCAACCGGTATCCCCTGAACAGCAAGCAGCGGAAGCTCGGTCCCAGCGACACCCTGGGCGACGTGGACGTGCCCCGCAAGAAGGGCGCCGAGCCCGTGCGCCTGCACATCGACACGGTGGCCGAGCACCGCGCCATCGTCGACCCCTACCCGTTCGCGGTGGACCCGCTGGTGTTCAGCTTCCCGGCCCGCCTGGTGCCGAACCGGCGTTACCAGGATCCGGATGACTTTCTGAACGAGTTTTACCGCGGCGAGCGCATCACCGTGACCCACACGCTCTCTTCGAGTTGAGCGATGCCGCGTGCCGGACGGGACTCCCCCCGTTCGGCACGCGACACTTGAATCAGGATCCGGAAAGCAGGCGCACCCCGTACAGCCTGGACTCGGGCAGGTCGAGCTTCTCCCACGCCTCGCCGGCGTCGTGGCTGGCGTACACGGTTCCGTCGGTATAGCCGATGACCACGGTGTCGGGATCGCCCGGATGCACCGTCACGCAACTCGTCATGTGGGCGTGGCCTTGCGGCAGTCCGCCCTCGAGCCGCCGCCACGTCGCCCCGCGGTCGTCGCTGCGCAGGATGGCGGACTTGGCGCCCCCCAACTCCTCCGAGGTATCGCGGCTGAAACGGATGGTGTTGTACGGTCCCGGACGGACCGTGCGGTAGCCCTTCCAGGAGGTCGGCCCGTTCTCGGCCGCGCCCAGAAAGATGCGCTCGGGGACGGTGGGATGGATGTCGAAGGGAATAGCGTAGGAACGACCCATGTCGTATTCCAGCTTGTGCCAGGAAACGCCGCCGTCGTCGGTGCGGTAGGTGCCGATGCCGGTGGTGGCGTACAGCGTGTCGAGGCTGGCGGGGTCCCGCCGCAGCCAATGCACGTCGCGGTAGACGCGGCCGTCCTCATGCGCGCCCATCTGGTAGGGCAGCCGGCCCGACGGGTCGTTGTACTCGGGGTAGGCCGCGGCACTGGTGGGGCCGCTGATGTCCTCCCAGGTCTCGCCCCGGTCGCGGCTCCGCACCACGCCCCCCTCCTCGACCCCCACGATGATCTCGTCCGGCACCCGCGCATCCAGCACGATGCAGCGGATGTGCGGCGTATGGGGCGGCGGCGGAAAGGTCCAGCGGGCGTAGTCCTCGAGCCTCCGGAACGCGGTGAGCTCGCGGAACGAGCGGCCGCCGTCCTCGCTCACATAGACCGCCGCCGGCAGCGTGCCGACGTAGAGCTCCTCGGCACGCGTGGGATGGGCCTGCATGGTCCAGATGTCCCGGTAGTCGAGCCCTCCGGACGGAATCCATTTCCAGCTCCCCCCGCCGTCCTCGCTCAGGTGCAGCTCCGTGCTGGTGGCGGCATACAGCCGGTTGGGGTCCCCCGCATCCCGGGCCACCTCGCGCAGCACCTCGCCTTCAAGCACGCGGTCCAGCACCTCCACCTGCCGGGAACGGCCGTCCCAGTGGCACCGGACCAAGTTGTCAGCCGTCAAGAGAAACATTCTGAGATCTGTGCCCATTTCGTGACCTCCATCGTTCCTTCAAACCGGTGGGATGGTCGATAGCTGGTGTTCCCGGTTGGCCGCGAAGGCCAGGCAAGCGCGGATGTCTTCCCGAGTCAGTTCCGGATAATCCTCCAGGATCTCCGCCTCACTCATGCCTGACGCCAGCCAATCCAGTACATCATAGACCGTAATCCGCATAGAACGGACGCAGGGTTTGCCGGCGCGTTTCCCCGGCTCTATGGTAATGTGTTCCCGATAATCAGTCATGCCCTTTGTTGCTCCACGTAACCAGCCTTCCAACCTGCTTGGGAGACACGACAGTGCAAGCGCCTAGCCGCCTGTAGTGGGGTTAGATAACCCACGGGTCCTATCTGTTTCAAGTCGAAACCCGGCACCAATCCCGCTATGTACCACAGCCGGCAAGCTTGGGTGGTTTCATCAAGTATCGGAGGACACTTCGGACATGGACCAACTGGAATCGCAGTTTAGGGTGCTTCGGGACCAAGCGATAGTTCTGCGCCAGACGTTCAACACCTTCAACCATCTCTTCGAATCGGACGGTGAAACCGATCATGTGCTGAAAGAATCAGCGGCGTGGTTCTTCCACGACCTCAACAGGATGATGGTCGAGTACTTGGTCCTGTTGGTTTGCCGCTTGACCGATCCGTCGGAAACATTTGGCAAGGCCAATTTGACAATTCCACGCATGACCAAACTGCTTTGCAAAAAGGAAGACCTCGACCAAGGGACCAAAGCGAACCTCAAGACTCTGGACGAACACATCAGAGACTACAGGAAACGCTTGGAGCCTGTACGAAACAAGATTGTCGGGCACACTGATCTTGACACGTATGTCTCCCACTCCCTGCTAGGGGCTCACCCAAAGGAGAAAATGATCGAGTTCTTTGAAAACCTCCAGAGTTATTTCGACGTGGCGGGTGTTGCCGTCGGCGTAGGACCACTGGACTTCCGGTTCTCGCCCGGGCCCGGTGACGTACTTGATCTGATCCATACTCTGAAGAGAGGGCTGGGCCTCATTCCGCTCAAAGACTGATCCTGTGTCTCTGTTACAAGCCTGTTGACTGCTGGACGCTACGCTTGAATATTCCGGTGACCTGACGTTCTGGTTCAACCGCGGCCTGACGGCAGGTCCGGAGGCGTTTCCCCGTTGACCAACATCTCTGCAAGGACATCGGTCACCAACCGTCGGATCCCTGCCGACGCCTTGTCAGGAGTGCGAGCCAACCAACTCAACGATGGGAACTCGACGCATACAGCGACGTGCTCGCCGTCCTCCGGGGACCACGAAGTCCGGTACGTCAAGTGATCAACCATCTTGATCCTCCAGTTTCTCGGCACCTTAGATGATCCAGAAGCCAGCGACGCGGTGTTGGGTTACGCCTTCGGCCAACACGACCGACAAGGAAACTCGTTACAGGCTGCCGTCGGAAACGACGAAACCTACGAAACGGTATGTGCCAGAATCGGTCTGGCCACGCCACGTCTTTGGCGGAAGGGATGGTGGTCGCAGCAGGACTCGAACCTGCGACCTCTTGCATGTGAGGCAAGCGCTCTAACCAGCTGAGCTATGCGACCATCCTGGCGTAGACCTTGACGTGTAACACCTCGGGAGGCGGGTTTCAAGAAAAAGGCACCCGCCGGCACCGGATCATTCCCGTTCCTTTTGCCGTTGCTTGATGCGCTGGTTGAGGGATTGCAGGATGCCGGCATCGACGGCGGCAATGACGTCCACCGCGGCGTCGAGGTCCTCCTCGCCGATTCCTGATTTCCTTGCGTCCGCAAGGCGGCGGTCCACTCAGGGATCGCAGTTGCGCGTCATGGCCACGGCGAGGCCGAGAAAGATCTTCTCTCGCTCGCTGAGGCACTCGACGGCGTGGGCGTCGCGATAGAATTGGCGGAAGTCTGCCTTTTTCATCGATCTTCTCCTGTTGGCGCCTGATGCTTCAGGACGCGGCGGCGGACGTCAGCCCTTGGCCATCTCCATGATGACGTCGTAGTGGGCATCGCTCACCGGGACAAAGGAAAGCCGGCCCAGCCGGAACAGGTCGAAGCCTTCCAGCTTGGGGTTGAGCTTCATCTCGGCCAGCGACACCTCACGCTTCAGCGCCTTGCCGACCTTGATGTCGAATACCAGGAGCCTGGGATCGTCCTTCTCCGGATCGGCATAGGCGCCGCTGGTGGCGGTGCCGAGCCCGACGCAGATTCTCAGTCCCCCGGTGTGGTAGATGATGCAACGGTCGCCCTTCTTCACGGTCTTGAGGTGCTTCAGGGCGAGATTGTTCTTGATGCCGTCCCAGATCGTGGACTTGTCCCTCTGCAGGTCGGCAAAGGAATATACATTGGGTTCGGTCTTGAGCAGCCAGTTGGCCATGGCGCGCCTCCTTGTTGATCAGCGTCCTTGAAATACTGCAATCCGCCGCAAGCGGCAACAAGAGGGAGAAATCAGGCGACCGGCGAGGTTTGTGCAAGACTGTCGCTCGGACCTCTTCTAGTCCCGCATCCACGCTGTCTTCAGCTTGCGACAAGGTTGATCTCCACCTTCATGCCGACAGCGTCCGCATAGCGTTCCAACGTCTTCAGCGACGGTTTGTGGCCGCTTTCCAAGCGGGCGACGGTAGGCTGGCTCGTCCCCATCCGGATAGCAACCTCGCTCTGGCTCATTCCCGCCCTGACGCGCGCTTCAATGAGCTTCCGTGCCAATTCAAACTCGGGCCTGAGGGCCTCGAACTCCGTCCGGAACTTGGGGTCCTTGTTCCACCTATTCCGCAGTTCATCAAATTTAATCATAGTATAATTTCCTGCTGTCGATCAGTTTGATCGGATCCGAAAGTCGGCTTTATGAAATGGTCATTTCGTCACCTCCTTCATCCTGGACAAGGCCGTCTCGACGGCCTTCTTGGGGATCTTTCGGGTTTTCTTGTGGAACGCATGCAAGATGACAATACGGCGGTCCTTGGCGGTCACGTACAGAACACGGGCAATCCCGTCACGGCCCGTGAGTCGCATCTCCCAGAGTTTGCCCCGTACGGACTTGACATAAGGCTCGTGAACTTGATTCAGACCGAATTCTTGGATCAGACCGACAATATGGTCAAGCTTGGCTCGCATATCTACAGGGAGTGACTCAAGCTCTTCCATGACCGTCTGGTTCAGGATTTCCACGCGCCACACCATCCTACGAATATACCGATTTTGATATAGAGTGCAAGCGGACAGGCTACTTGCTCGGGAGAGTATCCACGGCAAGCGGAGCCAAGCTCAGAGGATCCGAAAATCTCGTACGGATTCCGCTTTCCCGGCGGGTCTGTGATACAACGATGTTCATGGTGCTCTCACGAAAGAAGAAACCCAGGGACCGTCCGCTGCTGGGGGCCCACATGTCCATCGCCGGCGGCGCCCACAATGCGCTGCACGCGGGTGACAGCGTCGGCTGCGAAGCCATCCAGATCTTCACCAAGTCCTCGCGGCAGTGGGCGTCCAAGCCCCTGACCGAGGACGACGTCCGCACCTTCAAGGACACGCAGAAGGCCAGCGGGGTCCACACGGTGGTGGCCCACGACTCCTACCTGCTGAACCTCGGCGCTCCCGACCGGGAGTTGCGGCAGAAGTCCATCGACGCCTTCGTGGACGAGATGGAGCGGTGCGAGGCCCTGGGCATCCCCTGCCTCATCGCCCATCCGGGCGCCCACACCGGGGCGGGAGAACGGGAGGGTCTGCGCACCATCGCGCGTTCCCTGGACGCGATCCATGGCCGTTGCGGCGGCTTCAAGGTGCGCGTCGCGCTGGAAATCACGGCCGGCCAGGGTTCCAACCTGGGCTACCGCTTCGAGCACATCGGCAACATCATCGACAGCGTCAAGGAAAGCGACCGGCTTCGGGTATGCTTCGACACCCAGCACGCGTTCGCCGCCGGATACGACATCCGCACCCGGGAAGGCTACGAACGGACCTTTACGGAATTCCACGAGGCCATCGGGGTCAAGCTCCTCGCCGCCTTCCACCTGAACGACTCGAAGAAGGAGCTCGACTGCCGGGTGGACCGCCACGAAATCATCGGCAAGGGACATATCGACCTGGAGCCGTTCCGCATGCTGATGAACGACAAGCGTTTCTTCGGCCTGCCCATGTGCCTCGAAACTCCCAAGGGAAAGGACCTGAAAGAGGATCGGGAGACCCTTGAGCTGCTGCGATCGTTCCAGGGCGGCACGTAACCCTCCCAGCCGCACGCGCTCCCTGGCCGGGACGACGACCCGGGTCTTCGTGCGGAACCGTTGATCAAAAATAAGATAGCGGTTAACCTACGGAAATTGGTTTCCACGGACCGCGGATCCCCATCACATCGGACTTCTAGAAAGCGAGGCCGTTTGTGAGCACGCAGAGTCGTAACACCGAAGACGACCGGGCGCAGCAGGGCGCGCGCACGTGTCTGACGCGCCGAACCGTGATCCGGGCGGGACTGGCCGCTCTCCTGGCCCCGCCCTGGCTCCACTCCCCGAGCCCGACCCACGCAGCCGCTATTCGAGGAATCGGACCCGACGGCGAGATCGTGCTGGGAGTGTCCGCCGCCTTCTCCGGCCCCTCCCGGGGCCTCGGCACCGAGCTCTACCGCGGCGCCAAGTCCTACTTCAACCACGTCAACGAGAACGGCGGCGTCAACGGCCGCAAGGTCGTGCTGAAGCTCTACGACGACGGCTACCAACCGGATCCCTGCGTCGAGAACACCGTCAAGCTGATGCTGGAGGACCAGGTCTTCCTGCTCTTCGGCTACGTGGGCACCCCCACCGTCACCCGGGTGCTGCCGATGCTGAAGAAGTTTCAGGCCCAGCGGGTCTACCTGTTCTTCCCCTTCACCGGCGCCCAGCCCCAGCGGGAGCCGCCGTACGGCGACTTCGCCTTCAACCTGCGGGCCTCCTACCGCCAGGAGACCGCCGGGCTGGTGAACAACTTCGTGCGCATCGGCCGCCAGCGCATCGCCATGTTCTACCAGGCCGATGCCTACGGCCGCAGCGGCTGGGCGGGAGTCCGGGCGGCCCTGGCCACGCACGGCGTCGAGATCGCCGGCGAGGCCACGTACCGCCGGGGGTCGCGGTTCACCGGCAGCATGAGGGCGCAGGTGGAGATCCTGAAGAAGGCCTCTCCGGATGCGGTGATCTGCGTGGGCGCCTACGCCGCCTGCGCCGCCTTTGCCCGCGACGCCGTGGACCTGGGCCTGCGGGTCCCCATCGCCAACCTCTCCTTCGTCGGGAGCGAGAACCTGCTCAACCTGCTGTCCGAGGGCCAGGACGACCCCGATACATATGCCCGCTACCTGGTGAACTCGCAGGTGGTGCCCAGCTACGAGGACTCCACCATTCCGGCGGTAAGGGAATACCGCGAGCTGATGGCGCGCTACGACCCGCAGGTGCCGAAGGAGCTGGTGAAGGAGGCGTACACGCCGTTTCCCCACAGCTTCGTGAGCCTCGAAGGGTTCCTCGACGCGAAGTTGATGGTGGAAATACTCCGGCGGCTGAAGGGCAAGCCGGACAGGACCGGACTGGAGGAAGCGGTCTTCTCGGTGCGCGACTTCGACCTGGGAATCAGCGAGGCGGTGTCCTTCGGACCGGACCGCAGGCAGGGTTTGCAGAAGGTCTACTACACAGTTGTCGAGGACGGCCGGTTCGTCACCCTGGACGACTGGAAAGCCAAGTTCGGGTGATCATGAAAATACGGAAACTTTTTCAGAAGACCCAGTTCGGCATCTTCGGGCTCTTCGGCCTGATCGTGCTGTCCACTTCGGCGCTGACCATCTACACCGTGCAGACCCATCTCTCGGCCGAGTACGAGGGCAACAGCCGGAACATCGCCAAGACCATCGCCGACGCCAGCGTCGACATCCTGCTGAACCGCAACCTGGCCACGCTCCAGTCGCTCATCGACCAGTTCGTGGAGATCCAGGGCATCCGCTACGTCTATATCACCAGCGACAACGGCGAGTTCCTGGCCCACACCTTCGTTCCAGGCATTCCCGAGGTGATCCTCGGTAGCGACCCCTCCGCAACCGCCCCGATAAAACGGACGCTGCCCGGAATGGGCGAGTTCGTGGAAGTGGGCAGCCCGATTCTGGCGGGCTTCGCGGGCACGGTTCACGTGGGCATGGACCTGGATGTCATCGGCCTGAAGATCCAGCGTGCCATCGGTCAACAGGTGTACCTGATCTCCATCCTGCTGGTGGTGGGAGTTCTCGGATCCATCTGGTTCGTCAATCTGGCGGCCAGACCGTTGGGGGATCTCCTCGCGTTCGCCGTGAAGCTGGCCAAGGAGGAGAGCCCGGACAGCCCACACGACGAGCGTATCCTCGCGCGCGACGACGAGGCCGGGGAACTGGCGCGGCTGCTCCTGCACATGGCGCAGCGCAAGGCCGCGACCGAAGAACCGCCGCCACCGGCGGCCGAGGGCGCCAGCTAGTCGTCCGCACGGAACTTGATTCCGGAGGTTCCCGGGGATGGGTATTCGTAGGATCAGCATCGCGTTCTTCTGCACCATGCTGCAGATCTGCTTCGGGACCGTCTACGCCTGGAGCTTTTTCCAGACCATGCTGGTCCACCAATCCGGCTGGACCCACACCGAGACCGCCTGGGCCTTCAGCATCGCGATCTTCTGTCTCGGCACGTCCGCCGCCTGGGCGGGTTCCGCGCTGGGACGGCTGGGACCCCGAAAGCTCGCCCTCGCCGGCAGCCTGATGTTCTCGGGCGGCTACGTCATTGCCAGCGCCGCGCTGTGGCTCGACCTCCTGCCGCTCTTCTACGTGGGTTATGGGGTCATCGGCGGCGCCGGCATCGGACTCGGATACGTAACCCCCGTCGCCACGGTGGCCAAGTGGTTTCCGGACCACAAGGGCCTGGTGACCGGCATCGTCGTGATGGGTTTCGGCGTGGGCGCGCTGCTTCTGAGCAAGGGTCTTGCGCCCTTCCTGGTCGTGCGCACCGAGGGCGATCTTGCCCTGGTCTTCCTGTGGCTCGGGATCATTTTCGCCGGCATTCTGCTTCCTTGCAGCATGGCGCTCAGCGATCCGTCGCCAGTGAAAGCTCCGGACGCCGGCCGGTCGCCCGGGGACGTGGCGGAGCCGGAGTCTACCCTGCCTTACGTGAAGTCCGGCCAGTTCCTGATCATGTGGACGGTCTTCTTCTTCAACATCGCAGCCGGCATCTCCGTGATCAGTTTCCAGTCGGAGCTGTTGCAGGAGGTCTGGGGGCTGGCCGATCCGACCGTCGAGCCCGCGGTGCTGGCGGAGTACGGCGCCACGCTCATCGCCGCCAGCTCGGTGTGCAACGGGGTGGGAAGGCTCTTCTGGGGCCTGCTCTCCGACCGCATCGGCCGGGTCAAGGTCTTCAGGATCCTGCTGGCCAGCCAGATGGTCGTGTTCGGTGTCCTCATGACCGAGGAAAACCCGTGGATCTTCTCCGCGCTGGTGTGCTACGTGCTGCTCTGTTTCGGCGGCGGATTCGCCACCATGCCCCCTTACATCCTGGATGTGTTCGGCGCCGAGAAGATGGCGAAGATGTATGGCGTGGTGCTCACCGCGTGGGCCGCGGCCGGCATCTGCGGCCCGCTCTACGTGGGCTACCTGAAGGACTCGTACCCGGACCGGGCGGTCCTGTACTGCTTCCTGATCGGAATCCTGATGCTCGGAGCCGGGTACCTGTTCTCTTATCTGCTGAACGACGGCCGCCTCCGGCTGGGCCGTCCGACCCTGGAAACCACCCTCCACCAGTACGGGATTCCGGTCCGGAGCGCAGGATGAAATTTTACGACTGCAAGAGTGCCCCCAGTCCGCGCCGGGTCCGCATCTTCATCGCCGAGAAAGGCCTGGAGATTCCTACGGCACAGGTGGACCTCCGCAACGGCGAGCATCTCACCGAGAGGTTCCGGGAGCTCAATCCGTGGTGCACGGTGCCGGTGCTGGAGCTCGATGACGGCACCACGCTCAGCGAGGCGGTGGCGGTATGCCGCTACCTGGAGGAGGCCCATCCCGAGCCGCCGCTCATGGGCGTGGACGCACGGGACCGGGCCGTGGTGGCGATGTGGGAGCACCGCTTCGAGATCGACGGCTTCCTCGCCGTCACCGAAGCCTTTCGCAACCAGGCCCGGGGGCTCGCGGGCCGGGCGCTCACCGGGGCGGACGGCGTCGCGCAAATCCCCGAGTTGGTGGAACGCGGGCGCGGGCGGGTGGAGCGGTTCTTCGCCGCGCTGGACGCGCAGCTCGCGCACCATCCCTTTGTCGCGGGCGAGCGTTACACCATCGCCGACATTACCGCGCAGGTGGCGGTGGACTTCGCCGGCTGGATCAAGATGAGCCTGCCGGACGAATGCCGCCACGCCGCCGATTGGTACCGGCGGGTAAGCGCGCGTCCCAGCGCGGCTGCCTGATTGGGCTCACGACCCCGGCCACAGGCCGAAGCTCTTGTCCTCGGGCAGGAAAGACTTGAGGAGGTGGTCCTCGACGCCGTGTTCGTCCATGTCGGCGCTCAGGACCCCGAAGAAGAAAATCCGCAACATCTGCTCAATGAGGGATCGTAGCGAGGGGTCCCGCTTGGGATTGTACCAGGTGTAGATCCAGTTCATCATGCCGAACAGCGCCAGCGCCGCCACCCGGGCGTTCAGATTCCGGGTCTGCTCCTGCTGTTGAAGCTCGTCCACCAAGTCCACCAGGGCCTTCAGGTAGCGCCTCTTTAGATCCAGGATCCTCTTCTCGTAGTCGGCGGTCAGCGCGGTGTCTTCCCGCGACATGACCTTCATCTCGTTCATGTTGTGAAGAAAGAACCCGAGATGGTTGTGGACGAACAGCGCGATCTTCTGCCGTGGAGTCCTCCCGGATTCCTGGATCTTCCGCCCGTTCTCGAGCAGAGTGACGAGGCAGCGTTCCTGTATCAGGCAGAGCAGCTCTTCCTTGGTGCGAAAGTAGTAGTAGAGGCCGGCAAGGCTCATGCCCGTGGCGCGGCTGATCTCGCGGATGGAGGTTCCGTCAAATCCCTTCTCCGCGAATATCCTGGCGGAATGCTCGAGGATCTGCTGCAGCTTCTCGTCGTGGTGGGTGGTGGACGACCCCGAATCGTTCGGCATCACAACGGATCTTGTCAGATCGGTTTTTCGAAGTCAACGAAACGCCTGAGCTCACCGAGACGCGACCTTACGTTGAAACCCCATACCTCATGGTGTATAGCTCCTCGACGGCATGAACTACGAGAACATCATCATCGACACGGACGGACCCGTGGCGGTGGCTACGCTCAACCGCCCGAAGCAGCTCAACGCCCTGTCCTACGGGTTGTGCAAGGACTTGTGCGTGGCCCTCGAAGAGCTCGACGCGGATGAGTCCATCCGGGTCTTCGTCATTACCGGAGGCGATCGCGCGTTCGCGGCGGGC
>JAPOQB010000316.1 GCA_026710965.1 Deltaproteobacteria bacterium
GAGCCGCTGGCGCGCTACGACGACAACGCCAACATGGTCCCGGCGCTGGCGGCGGAGATCCCCACCGTCGAGAACGGCGGCGTGGCGGCCGACCTCAAGTCGGTCACCTGGAAGCTCCGGAAGGGCGTCACCTGGTCCGACGGGACCGCGTTCACCGCCGCCGACGTCGCCTTCACGGCGGCCTACTGCATGCATCCGGACGGAGGCTGCAACGCCGCGCCCCGGTTTGAGAACGTGACCGCGGTGGAGGCATTGGACGACCACACGGTACGGATCTCCTTCAAGGTCGCAATGCCGTTCCCGTACGCGCCCTTCGTCGGCTCCACCTGCCCCGTTATCCAGAAGAAGCAGTTCGAGGGCTGCCTGGGAGCCAAGGCGCCCGAGTGCACCGAGCAGAATTTCGGCCCCATCGGCACCGGCCCCTTCAAGGTGAAGGAGTTTCGGCCCAACGACGTGGTGCGCTACGAGATGAACGAGCGCTACCGCAACCCGGACCAGCCGGCCTTCTCCTCGATCCGGGTGAAGGGCGGCGGCGACGCCGTGTCGGCGGCCCGGGCGGTGCTGGAGACCGGCGAGTTCGACTACGCCTGGAACCTCCAGGTGGAGCCCGAGATCCTCGCCGCCATGGAAAAGGCGGGCAAGGGGAAGGTGGTGTCGGCCTTCGGCACCCTGGTGGAACGGCTGATCGTGCAGCTCGCCAATCCCGATCCCGCGCTGGGCGACAAGCGGTCGACCTACCAGGACGGCAAGAACCCCCATCCCTTCCTCTCGGACCCGGCGGTGCGACGGGCGCTTTCGCTGGCCATCGACCGGAACATCCTGGTGGAGGCGGGCTACGGTCAGGCGGGCCGGGTGACCTGCAACGTCCTGCCGGCGCCGCCGGTCTACGCCTCCACGGCCAACGACTGGTGCAAGACCCAGGATGTCGCCACCGCCAACAAGCTGCTGGACGAAGCCGGCTGGGTGCGCGGACCCGATGGCATACGCGCCAGGAACGGCGTGCGCCTTTCGATCCTCTACCAGACCTCCACCAACTCTGTGCGCCAGGGCGCCCAGGCGCTGATCAAGCAGATGTGGCGGCAGATCGGCGTCGAAACCGAGCTCAAGAACATCAGCGCGTCGGTGTTCTTCGGCAGCGACCCGGCCAGCCCGGACACCTACCAGAAGTTCTACGCGGACATCCAGATGTACGCCAACCAGTTCAACGGCACCGATCCCCAGGCCTACATGCAGGGCTGGCTGTGCAAGGAGATCCCCGGGCCCGACAACCAGTGGATCGGCAACAACATGCCGCGCTATTGCGATCCGGAATACGAGAAACTCGCGGCGCAGTTGGCCAAGACCGCGGGCATCGAGAAGCGAGCGGCCATCGCCAAGCGCCTGAACGACATGCTGATGGACTACGGCGCGCTGATCCCGCTGGTCCACCGCGGCGAGGTGGGCGCGCACGCGTTGTCCCTGGGCGGGGTGCGGATCAACGCCTGGGACGCGTTGCCGTGGAACATCCAGGAGTGGCACCGGCGGAAGTAGGGCCCACGAGTGAGCGCCCATGTCACGTTATGTGGCCAGACGCCTGCTCTTTGCGGTCCCGACGCTCCTGGTCATCAGCTTTATCGTTTTCGCGCTGCTGGACCTCGCCCCCAGTGACCCCACGGCCCAGCTTCCGCTGACCATCCCGCCCGAGACCCGGCAGGTTATCCGGGAGAGCCTGGGTCTCGGGCAGCCGTTCCACATCCGCTACCTCAAGTGGCTCGATCAGTTCCTGGTGAACGAGCCCCTCAACCTGCTGGAGCGGGCGTGGGGCATCGAGATCGGCGACTCGGCCGGACGCCTGCGGGTGCGCTCCTGGGCCACCCGCGCCCCTGTGGTGGACCTGATCGCGTCGCGGCTACCGCAGACCCTGACCGTCGTCGGCATCTCCTACATCGTCGCGATCCTCATCGCGGTTCCGGTGGGCGTCCTCTCCGCCTGCCGGCAGTATTCTGTCTTCGACCAGATGGGCACCTTCGTCACCATGGTGGGGTTCTCGGTGCCGACCTTCTTCACCGGAACCGTCCTCATTGTGGTCTTCAGCGTGGGCCTCGACTGGTTTCCGTCCATCTATGACACCACCCACCGGGTGACGGACCTGGGAAGCTTTCTCGTCCAGGTCCGCCAGATGGCGATGCCGGTTATGGTGCTGGGGCTCTTCAACGCGGCGCAGCTCAGCCGCTTCACGCGCTCCGCGGTGCTCGAGAACCTGAACCAGGACTACGTGCGCACCGCCCGCGCCAAGGGGGTGGCGGAGCGCGCCGTCATTCTGGTCCACGTGCTGCGCAACAGCCTCATCCCGGTGGTGACGGTCATCGCCCTGGGGTTGCCGACGACCTTCGCCGGCGCCATCATCACCGAGCAGATCTTCCGCATCAACGGCGTCGGCCAGTTGCTCATCGGCGCCATCGAGGGCGGCGACATCCCCACGGTCCAGACCGTGACCTTCATCTTCGCGGTGCTGATCGTGGTGTTCAATCTCCTGGCGGATGTCGTCTATGGCGTGCTGGATCCGAGGATTCGCTATGATTGACGCGTCCGCGGATCTCACGGCCGCGGGGCCGCAACATCGACCGTCCGCCCAGGGCGTGTGGCAGCAGTTCCGGCGCCACAAGGGCGCGGTGGCCGGCGCCGCCGTGTTCGCGTTGACCGCGCTGGGGGTATTGCTTGGTGCCGCGGTCTACGGCGTCGACCCCCAGTATCTCGACTACCTGTCCCGCAACCAGGGCATCTCCCTGGCGCACCCCATGGGTACCGACAACCTCGGCCGCGACACGCTGGCGCGGGTGCTGGCGGGCGGGCAAATCTCCTTGGCCGTGGGCGTCGCCGCCATGGTCCTGTCGCTGACCCTCGGCACCTTCGTGGGCGTCATGGCCGGGTTCTTCCGCGGGCTCGACGGTCCGCTCATGCGCCTCACCGACCTCTTCCTGGCGCTGCCGGTGCTGCCGCTGCTGCTGGTGGGCATCATGCTGTTCCGGGATCCGTTGCGCGCGGCCCTGGGACCCGAGGCCGGTATCTTCATCCTGATCGTGGCGGTCATCGGCTTGACGAGCTGGATGCAGACCGCCCGGCTGGTGCGCGGCGAGGTGCTGGCCGTCAAGGAGCGGGAGTTCGTCATCGCCGCCCGCGGCGTCGGCGCGCCCCCGCGCTACATCATCCTGCGCCACGTCCTGCCCAACGCGGTGAGCCCCATTACCGTCGCCGCCACCCTGGGCATCGCCAACGCCATCATCACCGAGAGCGCCTTGAGCTTCCTGGGCCTGGGCTTCCCCTCCGATTTCCCCACCTGGGGCCGCCTGCTCTTCGACGGCGTCCCGTTCCTCGAGATCGCCCCGGCAAGGGTACTCTGGCCCGGCCTGGCCATCTCCCTCACCGTCCTGAGCGTGAACTACATGGGTGACGGCCTGCGCGACGCCCTTGACCCGCGGGTGCGGCGCCACTAGTGTCCTGTCTCACAAATAGCGTTATGAAGATGCGAGGGCATTTTGTTGTCGGCAAGGCGCGATGACGAGCAGTGGCGGGCACCACGCGAGGAAGAGCAACGCAGCCGACGGCAAAAGGACCCGCAGATTCATAACGCTATTTGTGAGACAGGACACTAGTGTTGCGTTCCGTAAATCCGTTGGCGAATCTTGCGGAACGCAACACCAGGACGGTACCACGTGAGCTACGATTTCGATCTCGGCGCCTATTCCCGGCCGGTCAACACCGGCAACCGCGAGGCGCAACACTGGTTCGACCGGGGCCTTCTGTGGCTCTACGGCTTCAACCACGAGGAGGCGGTGCGGTGTTTTCGCGAGGCGCAGCGCGCCGACCCCGACTGCGCCATGGCCTGGTGGGGCGAAGCCTATGCCGCCGGGCCGTTCATCAACCTGCCCTGGCAGTGGCAGGGCGCGGCGGAGTGCCGGGCTTCGCTGGGTACGTGCGTCGCCGCCACCGAGGCGGCCATGGCCCGGCGTGAACGCGCCACCACGGTGGAGCGGGCCCTCATCGAGGC
>JAPOQB010000552.1 GCA_026710965.1 Deltaproteobacteria bacterium
CAGCGGCTGCTGGACGTCCAGCAACAGGCGCTCCGGGACTGGCGCCCGTCTTGACCGGAACCGTGGGCGCCGGGTACGGGCCGGGCCGTCAGACTTGATATCGGCGCAACATCAGGTAAAATGCAGACTCCGTGACGGGGCGTAGCGCAGCCAGGTAGCGCACCTGCCTTGGGAGCAGGGGGTCGGCCGTTCAAATCGGCTCGCCCCGACCAATCGGTCACCGCGGGAAAGGGTTTGCAAGGTCGGTGACTTGCCGGAAACGGGCTTTGAAGGAACGGTTCGACGCGCCAGTAGCTCAGGTGGATAGAGCAACGGCCTTCTAAGCCGTGGGTCAGGGGTTCGAGTCCCTTCTGGCGCGCCACAAATCGGTGTCAGAACTGGGTGTTTTGGTGAGTGTAGCTCAATTGGTTAGAGCACTGGACTGTGGCTCCAGGGGTTGAGGGTTCAAGTCCCTTCACTCACCCCAATCAAAAAGGTTGTGCGGGCCGCTAGCTCAGTTGGTAGAGCAGCTGACTCTTAATCAGCGGGTCCGGAGTTCGAGTCTCCGGCGGCCCACTCCCTCCTTCCCATCAAGAACCACCGGTCATCCGCGTCGTCCACCGGGGTCCTGTCCTGCGCGGTGTACAGCCCGAACGGGAGTTACCTTGACTTGCAGTTTGCGGGGTTGTTACAGGACACTGGCGTGCGAGAGTGGCGGAACTGGTAGACGCACTAGACTTAGGATCTAGCGGGCAACCGTGGGGGTTCGAGTCCCCCCTCTCGCACCAGCACAGCGACTCGCGACACCAACGGA
The DNA here is from genome assembly GCA_026710965.1 of Deltaproteobacteria bacterium. Classification (GTDB taxonomy): domain Bacteria; phylum Desulfobacterota; class Binatia; order UBA9968; family JAJDTQ01; genus JAJDTQ01. The sequence continues at coordinate 794 of JAPOQB010000552.1, forward strand.
CAGGGGGCAAAACAGGGATGAAGTCTGAAGTCGAGGTAGTGACGGCTACCCAGAGAAGGGTGCGGGTGGAGGTTCCGGCCGATCACGTCGGGAAGGCGTTCGCCCGGATCTACCGGCAGGTCGGACGCCAGGCGAAGGTGCGTGGTTTTCGCGCGGGCAAGATTCCACAGCAGGTATTGCGCGGCCTCTATGGCACGGAGATCCAGGCCCAGGCCCTGTCCGAGCTGGTGGAGGAGGCGCTCGCCGGGGTGATGCAGGACCAGGGACTGGAACCGGTGTCGGAGCCGCGGCTGGAGCCCGGCGAGCTGAACGAGGCGCAACCGTTCGCCTTCACCGCGGTGATCGAGGTGAAGCCGGAAATCGAGCTCAAGAACTATCGGGCCGTTCCCGTCGACCGTGTGCGCGCCGACATCGGCGAGGAGGAGGTGGAGCGCGCCCTGAAGGCGCTCCAGGACCGGAATGCCCAAGTGGAGGCAGTGGAGGGGCGCGACGAGGTGCAGGACGGAGACTATGTGCTGATCGACTTCTCCGGTTCGGTGGACGGCGAGCCGTTTCCGGGGAGCACGGCCGAGAACTATGCGGTGGACATCGGCGCGGGTCGCGCCTTGCTGGAGTTCGAAGAGGGGCTGGTGGGCATGAAGCAGGGGGTCGCCGGCAACATCGCCGTGGACTTCCCGGCGGAGGTCAACGATGAGCGGCTCGCGGGGAAGACGGCGAATTTCGAGGTGACGGTGCGGGACATCCGCCACAAGATCCTGCCCCCGCTGGATGACGAGTTCGCCCGCGACCACGGCGAGTGCGATTCGCTGGAGGAGTTGCGCGAAAAGGTTCGCGCGGAGTTGCAGAGCGAGATCGAGGCGTTTCAAAACGGTCCGTTGAAGGATCGGATCATGGAGCGCCTGATCGACGAGCATGTCTTCGAGGTGTCCCCGTCCATGGTCGAGCGGGAACTGTCGTATCTCATGCGCCGGGCCAGGAGCCAGAGGGAAACGTCGGCGCCGGAGGATCCGGAGCCGACCACGGACGAGCTCCGGGAAGAGCTGACGCCCCAGGCGGAACGCCGGGTCAGGATGATGTTGCTGCTGGAAAAGATTGCCGCCGCCGAGGGGATCGACGCTTCCGACGAAGAGGTCGACGGCCGCATCGAAGCCATGGCGCGGGCCAGCGGAGCGCAGGCGGCGTCGGTGCGCGAGCAGTACGGTCAGGCCTGGGCGCGGGAGACCATGCGCTCCCAGCTCGTGTCCGAGAAGACGCTGGATTTCCTGTTGGAGGAGGCCGACATCACGCTGGTGGATCCTCCGGAAAAAGGTTGCTGACGAAAACAAAAGAGGCTAGACTTTTTGCTGGTGGCGTAGCCACCCGGGTTGAGACAACATGAACTTCATTCCTTTCGTCGTAGAGCAGACCGGTCGCGGAGAGCGCGCTTATGACATCTATTCCCGGCTTCTCAAGGACCGCATCGTGTTTCTGGGGAGTGCCGTCGTAGACGAGGTGGCGAATCTGATCACCGCGCAGTTGCTGTTCCTGGAATCCGAGGATCCGGAACGCGACATCTACTTCTACATCAACTCCCCGGGCGGCTCCGTCACCGCGGGTCTCGCCATCTACGACACTATCCAGTACATCCGCCCGCAGGTCTCCACCGTTTGCCTGGGTCAGGCAGCGAGCATGGGAGCCGTGCTGCTCGCCGCGGGGGAAAACGGCAAGCGCTACGCGTTGCCGCACTCGCGCATCATGATTCATCAGCCGCTGGGGGGCTTTCAGGGGACCGCGGCTGACGTGGACATCCAGGCCAGGGAGATTCTGAGGATGCGGGAGGAGCTCGGCGCCATTCTCGTGAAGCACACGGGACAGTCGCTGAAGAGGATCGAGCGGGACACGGACAGGGACCTGTTCATGACCGGCCAGCAGGCGTTGGAGTATGGATTGGTGGATGAAGTGATCACCAGCCGCCTTGACGTAACCACAAAGGGGTGAGGGGAGTTTCAATGCCAAAGCATGGGGATGACCGAACCGGCAGTCTCGTCTGTTCGTTCTGCGGCAAGAGTCAGGATGAGGTTCGCAAACTGATCGCAGGCCCCACCGTCTACATCTGTGATGAGTGCATCGACCTGTGCAACGACATCATCGCGGAAGAGTGTGAGCACGACGACGCCATCACGTCGTCCTCGGGCGTCCCGAAACCCGTGGAGATCAAACGGGTGCTGGATCAATACGTGGTGGGCCAGGATCCCGCCAAGAAGATTCTCGCGGTGGCCGTGCACAACCACTACAAGAGAATCGACAACCAGATGCTGGCGGGGGACGTGGAGCTTCAAAAGAGCAACATCCTCCTGCTCGGTCCCACGGGCTCGGGCAAGACCTTGCTGGCGCAGACGTTGGCCCGGCTCCTGCAGGTGCCCTTCACCATCGCCGATGCCACCAGTCTTACGGAAGCCGGCTATGTGGGTGAAGATGTCGAGAACATCATCCTCAACCTGCTGCAGTCCGCGGACTACGATGTCGAGAAGGCCCAGCGGGGCATCGTTTACATCGACGAGATAGACAAGATTTCGCGGAAGTCCGAGAACCCGTCGATCACGCGGGACGTCTCGGGGGAAGGGGTGCAACAGGCGCTGCTCAAGATCATCGAGGGCACCATGGCGAGCGTTCCTCCCAAGGGCGGCAGGAAGCACCCGCAGCAGGAGTTCCTTCAGGTCGACACCACCAATATCCTGTTCATCTGCGGCGGCGCGTTCGTCGGCATCGAGGATATCATCCGCAAGCGCACCGGGCGCCGTCGGCTCGGCTTTGGCAGCAACGAGATGGACGTCGAGCTCCGTCCCGACACCCGGGTCGTCCATGATGTCCAGCCCGAGGATCTGCTCAAGTTCGGCCTGATCCCGGAGTTCGTCGGCCGCTTGCCGGTGATAGCCACGCTGGACGAGCTCAATGAAGAAGCGCTGGTGCAGATCCTCAGAGAGCCGAAAAACGCCCTCACCAAACAGTACTGCAAGCTGTTCGAGATGGAGGGTGTGCATCTCAACTTTACAGACGAGGCGCTTTGGGCTATTGCACGGGAAGCGATGAAGCGGAAGTCCGGAGCTCGGGGCCTGAGAGCGATCATGGAAAACACCATGATCGACGTGATGTACGAGATGCCTTCTCAGCCCAACATCAAGGAAGTGGTCATTACCGAGGAGGTGATGGCCCGGAATGAACCTCCTATGGTAGTGTATTCGAAGGCGGCGGAGAGCGCGTAAGGGGAGGACCCAATGCTATTTCGCAGCGACAAGAAGGACGACAGCGATCAGGGGATGGACAACACCGTGCAAGCGCCGTTGCTGCCCCTGCGGGACATCATCGTCTTCCCGCACATGGTCGTGCCGCTGTTCGTAGGGCGGCAGAAGTCAATCCGGGCGTTGGAGGAAGCGTCCCGGAAGCAGACATCGATTTTTCTCGCCTCCCAGAAGGATGCCAGGACCAACGAGCCCGGCGAGGATGACATCTACCCCATCGGGACGCTTGGCAGCGTCGTGCAGATGCTCAAGCTGCCGGACGGGACCGTCAAGGTCCTGGTCGAGGGGAAGAAGCGCGGCAGGATCGCGCAGTACCTGACTCATCCGGAGTATTTTCTGGTGGAGGTGGAGGAGTTGGACGACGTGGTGGAGCAGGGTACGGAGGTGGGTGCGGTCGTGCGGGAAGTCCACAGCGCCTTCGAGAACTACGTCAAGGTCAAGAAGAAGATTCCCCCGGAGATGGTCATGTCCGTCTCCGCCATCGAGGAACCCGGCAAGCTCGCGGACACCATCATCGGACATCTCGGAATCAAGCTGGAGGAACGGCAGGTTCTCCTGGAGACCATCAACGCCGGCGAACGGCTCGAGAAGGTGCTGGGCCATATGCGGGCGGAGATCGAGATTCTCGAGGTGGAGCGGCGGATACGTTCGCGCGTCAAGAAACAGATGGAGCGCTCCCAGAAAGAGTACTATCTGAACGAGCAGATGCGGGCGATCCAGAAAGAGCTCGGCGAAAAGGACGAGTTCAAGAACGAGATGCAAGAGATCGAGGAGAAGATCAAGCAGAAGAAGCTGTCCGCGGAAGCCAAGGAAAAGGTCGAGAAGGAGCTGAAAAAGCTCAAGATGATGTCGCCGATGTCCGCGGAAGCGACCGTGGTCCGGAACTACATCGACTGGATACTCAGCCTTCCGTGGGCCGACTACACCGAGGACAAGCTCGACATCAACGAAGCCGAGCGGGTGTTGGAAGAGGACCACTACGGGCTTGGAAAGGTCAAGGAGAGGATCCTCGAGTATCTTGCGGTTCAGAGCCTCGTGGGCAAGATCAAGGGCCCTATCCTGTGTCTGGTGGGTCCCCCGGGGGTCGGCAAGACCTCTCTCGGGCGCTCCATTGCCCGCGCCACCGGGCGTAAGTTCGTTCGGGTGTCGCTGGGCGGCGTGCGTGACGAGGCCGAGATCAGAGGACATCGGCGCACCTATATCGGCGCGTTGCCGGGGAAGATCATCCAGTCCCTCAAGAAGGCCGAGTCGAGCAATCCGGTCTTTCTCATGGACGAAGTGGACAAGATGTCCATGGATTTTCGCGGCGATCCGTCGTCGGCGTTGTTGGAGGTGTTGGATCCGGAACAGAACCAGGCCTTCAACGATCACTACCTGGATCTGGACTACGACCTCTCCAAGGTCATGTTCATCACCACGGCGAACACCCTGGATGGTATTCCGCGGCCGTTGCAGGACCGCATGGAGATCATCCGGATCGCGGGCTATACGGAACTGGAGAAGCTGAATATCGCCAAGAAATACCTGGTGGTGAAGCAACGCGAGGCCAATGGGCTGAAGGACGAAAGCATCGCCGTGTCGGACAGCGCCATCGTGGGCCTGGTGCGGCACTATACCAGGGAAGCGGGGGTCAGAAATCTGGAGCGCGAGATCGCCTCCATTTGCCGGAAGGTCGCCGTGGATGTCGTGAAGAACGACCGCACGGCCAAGACCACCGTGGGGGGCCGGAACCTGGCCAAATACCTGGGCCCCGCGAAATTCCGCTACGGTCTGGCCGATGAGGAGCACAGGATCGGCACCACCACGGGTTTGGCCTGGACCGAGTTGGGCGGCGAGTTGCTGTCCACCGAAGTGTCCGTCATGCCGGGCAAGGGTCAACTGACCATCACCGGGAAGCTCGGTGACGTCATGCAGGAGTCGGCCCAGGCGGCCATGAGCTACGTGCGTTCACGGGCGCAGGACCTCGGGTTGGACAAGGACTTCTACCAGAAGAACGACATTCACATTCATGTCCCCGAGGGAGCGATACCCAAGGACGGGCCGTCGGCGGGCATCACCATGGCTACATCGTTGGTATCGGCGTTGACGCGTATCCCGATCTATCACGATGTCGCCATGACCGGTGAGATCACGCTCAGGGGAAATGTTCTGCCCATAGGCGGGTTGAAGGAGAAGGTCCTTGCGGCGCACCGCGGCGGTATCAAGGCGGTCCTCATTCCCGAAGAGAACAAGAAGGACATCAACGAAATTCCCGCGACCATCCTGAAGAGCGTGGAGTTGATCCTGGTCTCGCACATGGATGAGGTGCTCAAACGGGCTCTCGTGGTCAGTGATCCGGAAGCGTTGTTCACACCCCACGATCTGGACGATGCGACGGCCGACGCGCCCGCGGGGTTCCAGAAGAAGGACACCGAGTCCAGGCCCAGTCTTCCCCAGTGACGGGTGTCCTGTCCCCATGAGCATGGGGGACAGGACACCGGTGCTCCGGGCGGTTAGCTCAGTTGGGAGAGCATCGGCCTTACAAGCCGGGGGTCACAGGTTCAAGTCCTGTACCGCCCATTCCCTTGTGTCGCCCGCCGGAGTTGCATTCTCGTCGGATTACAGCTATAGGTTATTTCAGTCGGGGCCGTAGTTCAGCTGGTTAGAACGCCGGCCTGTCACGCCGGAGGTCGCGAGTTCGAGTCTCGTCGGCCCCGCCATTAGTGTCCCGTCCCTGAAGTCCTGCGCATCTTGGCGCCAGGACTTCAGACACCAGTGTCGTGTCCCGTAAATTTCTGCGATAAGTTGCGCAGGATTTTTTGCTGTCGGCAAGGCGCGATGACGAGCAGTGGCGGACACCACGCGAGGAAGAGCAACGCAGCCGACGGCGAAAATGACCAGCAAATTATTGCAGGAATTTACGGGACACGACACTAGGTAGCAATAACAGCATGCGAACGGTTCAACTGACAAAGGCGGAGTCCCTGGCTCAGCGTCGCTGGTACATCATCGACGCCGAGGGCAAGGTGCTGGGACGGATGGCGACCGAGATCGCCAGGGTGCTGCGCGGCAAGCACAAGCCATCCTTCAGCCCCCACGTGGACGCGGGCGATTTCGTCATCGTGGTGAATGCCAGGCAGGTCAAGTTGACCGGGGCCAAGGAGACGGACAAGCGCTACTATCGCCATACCGGGTATCCCGGAGGGTTGCGGGTTGCGACTCTGCCGGAGATGCGCGCCAAGAAGCCCGAGGCGGTGGTGCGATTGGCCGTGAAGGGCATGTTGCCGAAGAACCGGCTCGGGAGAGATCAGCTCAGCAAGTTGAAGGTCTACGGCGGTCCGGAGCACCCGCATCAGGCGCAGGTGCCCGAGCCTCTCGAGATCTAGGCAGAGATCGACATCATGGCGGATGAGTTCATTTACGCGACAGGCAGACGAAAGACCTCGGTTGCACGGGTTTATCTGAGGCGCGGCAACGGAGATATCCGGATCAACAACCGGGTGCTGGAAGACTACTTTGGTCGTGAAACGGCCCGGATGATCGTCCACCAGCCCTTTCACGTGACCCGGACGTTGGGGGATTTCGATCTCGTCGTGAACGTCAAGGGCGGTGGAATTTCGGGTCAGGCCGGCGCCATCCGGCATGGAATCACCCGGGCGTTGATGCAGGTGGACGAGGGCTATCGTACCCCGTTGAAGAAGGCCGGTTACGTGACCCGCGACCCGCGCGCGGTGGAGCGGAAAAAGTACGGCCGGCACAAGGCCCGCAAACGGCCCCAGTTCTCCAAACGCTGATCGTTCGTCTCCGCGGGCGGTTTGAAACCCGCCCTTGCTCATTCGGAGCCTGTGTAGAGAAACAGGCTGAGCGTCCCCACCAGCAGATTGGGCAACCAGGCCGCAAGCCAGGGCTGTATCGCCCCCGCCTTGCCCAACGACACGCAGAAGCCAAGCAGCACCCAATAGGAAAATCCTATCGCGACGGTCAGTCCGAAGTTCAGGACGAGATTGTCCTTCCTTCCCGGTTTCGCCGCCAACGCCACCGCCAGGAGAATCGTCAACGGCGTCACCAGCGGGATCGCCGCCTTGGTGTGCAGGTTGACGGTGTCCCGCACCGTGTCGACCCCTTTTTTTCGCAGGTCATCGATCCGGGCGCTTAACTCGAAGTAGCTGAACTCGTCGGGCGATCGCGCGAAGATGCGGAAGTCGTCGGGCCGTTCATCGAGCGGGAGCGTTGCGCTCAAAGACCGCCGGCTGACCGCCCCGCCCTCCAGGAAATCCCATTTCGTGCCTCCCTCCGGCGCCCAGTGATCGCCGTTCCAGGTCGCTACGGGCACCTCGATGAGTCCGTCCAGTTTGAATTCCGGGGTGAGCCGGTAAATGACCAGCCCGCGAAGCCTGTTCCGGTCCGTGTCGAAGTCGTCGGCCCGAATAAAGTCACCGTTGCTCCGCATCCAGATCTCCTTGTTGCCGAACACGGATTGCAGTTTCTTTTTGTGGACCTGCACGTTGTAGCTGTGCTTGGCCTTCCCGGTGGAGAAGGGTACCGCGGTTTCGTTCCAGAAGAACGTGGCGATGCTGATTCCGACGGCGGCCAGGAGCAACGGCACCGTTATGCGGTGGAGGCTCACCCCGCAGGCGCGCATGGCCACCAGTTCGTGCCGCCGCGACAGGGAGCCGAGGGTCAGGAAAGCGGCGAACAGCGCTGCAAAGCCGATCCCGCGGGAGATCAGCAGGGGCAGCCGGTAGATGAAATACTGAGCAGACGTCGAGAGTGTCGCGTTGCTCGCCATCAGGTTGTCGACACGGTTGAAGATGTCGCCCACCATGTGCAACAGAACGATCCCGGCGAGCGTGGCGCAGAAGACGCGCGAGAACAGCCTCAGCAGATACCTGTCGAGTATGCTTCCCAGGTGCGGAGTCAGAAGGGGGCCCTTGGAGCGGGTCATCTCCTATGGACCTCGCGGCGTGTCATGAACCTCGCCCCAGGGCTTGAAGCGTGTCCCGCACCGTGCGGCGAAACGGTGGCCGTGATTCCTTCAA
>JAPOQB010000522.1 GCA_026710965.1 Deltaproteobacteria bacterium
ATCGATGGTCTTCCTCAGCACCATGACGTAGACCGTATCTCCCTGCAGGTAGGCGGCGTCCACCACCGGCTTCTCCTTCGACACCGCAAGGCGTCCCAGGGGCAGCGGGAGGATGCCGATCTCGGGGATCTCAGCCTGCCCGCGCGGGAACAGTCCGGTATCCTCCACCGTGAGGTCATGGGACGCCGCCACCTTGGCCAACTCGGGCGCTCCCTTGAGCTCCGCGAGAATTTCGTCACCCTTCTTCCGGGCCGACTCTCTGGCCTTCCTTCGGGTCAGGGTCTCGGTGATGCCGTCCTTCACCGCTTCCAGGGGCGGAATCGTGGGCTCGATCCTCTGCCCACCCTCCAACAGGTACAGCGCGTCGGGCGCCGATATGATGGGCCCCACTTGACCCGGTTTGAGGGAAAGGGCCGCGCGGTAGAAGTCCTCCACGCCCCCGATCTCGTCCAGCGTTTCACCCGCGCTGAACAGTTCCGTCTCCGACAGCGCGATTCCCCGCTTCGTGGCGACCTCGGCCAGCGGCGTGCCGTCAAGGGCCCGCTCGCGGTCCGCCTCTGCCGCCCGCGCCGCCATGGCGGCGCCGCGCTCGTTCTTGAGAGCCTCGACGATCTCCTCCCTCGCCTCCTCAAGCTCCCGGACGCCGGCCTCCTGCTTCTCCACCGCCTTCAACAGGTGCAGCCCAAACGCGCTTTCCAGGACTTCGCTCACCTCGCCCGTCTCCAGCGCGAACAGCGCCGTGTCCAGCGCCGGCACCAGTTGACCCTTGCCGACAAAGCCCATGTCGCCGCCCTGGGCGGCGCTCTCGTCCTTGGAATGCTGCTTGGCCAGCTCGGCGAAATCGGCGCCCTCGCGGGCTTCCTTCAGGACCTCCTCCAATTGCTGGCGCGCGGCTTCCTTGTCTTCCGGCGACGTCCCTTCCGCCGGCGCGGGGAGGTAGATCTGGCTGAACTTCACCGCCTCCCGTATGCGGAACCGGCGGTCACGGTAGACGTCGTAGTAGGCCCGGACGTCCTCGTCGGAAACCTCGACCTCGGCGGCGAAGTCCATTACACGGTACGCCAGATACCGCGCCTTGACCTTGAGCGGTTCCCGCAACAACGAGCCGTTGCCGTCGTAGTAGGCCTTGATCTCTTCGTCGCCGACCTCGACGCTTTGGACAAAATCGTCGGTCTTGAGGCGGACGAAGTCCAGCGCGATCTCCTCGTTGTCAACCCGATAACGTTCTTCGACCTCGGCGGACGTGACCGGGATGGCGTCCTGGATCAGATCCTGGAGTTTCCGGATCACCAGGGCGTCGCGCTGCCGGGCCTCGAACTCTCCCGGAGTCAGCCCCTGCCCGCGAAGCGCCTGCTCGTAGATGTTCTTGTTGAACTGGCCCGCCGCCTGGAAGGCCGGGTTGCGGGCGATTCCCTGCATCAGCTCCTCATCGGTGACCTGCAGCCCCAGCTCCCGGGCCGCCTGCAGCAGCAACCGCTGCTGGATAAGTTCCTCCAACAGCTGCCCCCTGAGATTGAGGGCCTCGATATCGGCGGGCGAAAGCCGACCTCCGGCCAATTGCCGGTAGGTCTGCAGCATCCTGTAGTACTGGCGCTCGAGCTCGGTGTAGGTGATCTTGTCCCCGTTCACTTCGGCGATGGTGACGACCTGCTCCTGTCCGCCCTGAGGGCCCACGCCGACCATGACGAACGCGAGCACGCCGACCCCGAGCAAGAGCAGCACAAGCCAGGACCTTTTTCTTTTCCGTATCACGTCAAGCATGTTTGAAACTCTCCTGGGAACCGGCAACCTTGTTTGGCAATCCCGTTCGCGGCCTGCCCGGCAAGCACGAACCGGGGGTCATTATAGGTAGCCATCTTGATGAAGTGAAGGGCAAGGGTGCCGCGGGGACGACACCGCCTCTTGACCCATTTCCGTTCGTTGTACCATGGGTTGAGTTCTGATATCTTTATTCGGTCCTTGATTTCGTCATTACAAGAGGGGTGGCATGAGGTTTCTCGACACGATCTATGGCCTCGTTTCCAATGATCTGGCCATTGATCTGGGCACCGCGAACACGTTGATATATATCAAGAACGAGGGCGTGGTGTGTAATGAACCGTCGGTGGTTGCGGTGCAGAAGAACGGACGCGGCGAGAAGCGGATCCTGTCCGTGGGCACAGCGGCGAAAAGGATGCTGGGGCGCACGCCCGGCAGCATCGTCGCCATCCGGCCGTTGCGGGACGGCGTCATCGCGGATTTCGAGACCACCGAGGCCATGCTCGAGTACTTCATCAAACAGGTGCACCACCGTCGCTCGCTGGTGCGTCCGAGGGTGATCATCGGGGTTCCCTTCGGCATCACCGAGGTCGAGAAGCGCGCCGTCCGGGAATCCGCGGAATCGGCGGGAGCCCGGGAGGTCTACCTCATCGAGCAACCGATGGCCGCGGCCATCGGGTCCGGGCTGCCCATCACCGAACCCACCGGGAACATGATCGTGGACATCGGCGGAGGGACGACCGAGGTGGCGGTGATCTCGCTAGCGGGAATCGTTTACTCGAAGTCCATTCGCGTGGGCGGCGACAAGCAGGACGAAGCCATCGTCCAATTCATCAAGCGCCGCCACAACCTGATGATCGGGGAGCGCACGGCGGAGCTGATCAAGATAACCATCGGCTCGGCCTATCCCGGCGAAGAAATCCGCACCATGGAAATCAAGGGACGGGATCTGGTGGCGGGCGTGCCCAAGACCGTGCTGATCTCCGACGAGGAAATCCGCGACTGCCTGCTGGAGCCCATCAACCAGATTCTGGACGCGGTCCGCGTTTCACTGGAGCGTACGCCTCCGGAGTTGGCTTCGGACATCGTGGACAGAGGTATCGTTCTGGCGGGCGGGGGCTCATTGCTCAGGAACCTGGACTCGCTCATCAGCGAAGAGACCGGACTCCCGGTGACCCTTGCAACCGATCCCTTGACCTCGGTGGTCCTGGGGGCCGGCAAGGCGCTGGACGAGATCGACCTGCTCAAGGATGTAACGATCAACTGAAAGGACGGAAACCAACGTGGCCGCCGCCAGGACAAGGAGAACTGCGGACTCGCCCCGGTCAACGCAGTATCCCTCCGGAACCGAATCGCCGGACACCCGCTCGAGCAAAGTCGGGTTTCTGGCCCTGACGGTACTCCGCCGGTATCGTATCCCAATCCACTGCCTGTGCGCTCTGGCCCTGGCCTTCTACGTCGTAACCGTCGCTGCCACCACTCCCAACCGGGGGGACACCGTCACCAGGCTGCTGTCGCATTCCGTAAAGCCGTTGCAGATGTCGCTCCACGCCCTGGGCGCGGCCATGCGCAATCTGCAACTCAACTACGTGGCTTTCAAGGACCTTTGGAACGAGAACCGGGCCCTCAAGGAACAGATCGCCGCCCTGGAAGCCGAACGCAACCGGCTCTTCGAAGCCAAGCTCGCCAACGACCGCCTGACCGAATTGCTGGAGATCAGGACGCGGATCCTGCGGGAATCCGTGGCGGCCACGGTCATCAGCAACAGCCCGAGTAGCTGGTTCCGCACCATCACGGTGGACAAGGGCATCGGTGCGGGCATCCATCAGGGCATGGCGGTCATCACACCCAAGGGCGTCGTCGGCAAAGTCGTGTCGGTGGAAGAAGACACCGCCAAGGTGATGCTGCTGACGGACCACAAGAGCGGACTCGACATCATCACACAGCGGACCCGGGTACGCGGCATCGTCTCCGGATCGGTGGATGGAGAGCCCATCGTCAAGTACATGGGCCGTAACGAAGACGTCCGTCCCGGTGACAGACTCATCACCTCCGGATTGGACGGGACTTTTCCCAAGGGACTCCTGGTCGGCACCATCGTCGACATCGCGGACGACGGCCCCGGGCTTTTCCGGCGGGTCCGGGTGGCGCTGGCGGTGGACCCGCTGGTGATGGAAGAGGTGCTCTTCATCTCCGACAAGCCCCGGCCGGCGGTTTCCTCGGCACTGAGGGAGGACGGGCAAAAGACGCCCCCGGCTACGCCATGAATGTCTCGCTGATCTTCTTCGGCATCGGCCTGGTCTTCGTAGTCCTGCAGTCCACGTTCCTGCACCTTGCGAGCTGGACGCCCATTATCCCCGACCTGACCCTGATCCTCTGTGTCTACTGGGCGCTCAACCGCCCACGGGTAGAGGCGGTTTGGGCGACGTTTCTGCTGGGATACGCCATCGACATGCTGTCGAGCCCGCAACCGGGCGTGAACGCCCTGGCCTTCTCCGTGGTCTTTCTGGTGGTGTACGTGGTCTTCCGCTACTTCTGGGCCAACGGCCCCCTGATCAGCGCCGTCACCGTGTTCGCGGCCGTGTGGTTGAAGGTCGGCACGCTGATCGTCATTTCCCCCTTGTTCGAATTGTCGGCCGGCGGTTGGGTGGTGGTCGGCGATGCCATCCTCCGGGAAGCCCTCTTCTCCGCGGGTATCGCACCGTTGCTGTTCCTCATGCTCCGCTACATACAGAACCGCATGGAGACCGTGAAAAAACCGTCCTCTCTCGTCAATGCTACCTCTTAGGCCCACCTCCCGTATTCTGACGGAGTTTCGAGGCCGAATACGAATCTTCGGGCTGTTGGTCCTGTTGGTGTTCACCTTCCTGACGTACCGCCTGTGGACCCTCCAGATCCTGCAAGGCCAGCGTTACACCGTCATGTCCGAGCACAACCGGATCCGGCTGGAACGCGTCCCCGCGGTCCGCGGGATGGTGTTCGACCGAAAGAACCGGCTGCTGATCAACAGCCGCCCCTCCTTTGACGTCCGGTACCTGGCCGACGACTCACGGGACCGGGAAACCACCCTGCGGCGTCTCGCGGAGATGGTCGACGGCGACGGGGAACGGTTCCTCGAGGCCGTTCACCACAGCAAGGGGTCCAAAGGGGTCACCCTCGTACGCGACGTGGACTGGCCGTCCGTGGTGGCCGTGGAAACGCATCAGCCGGACCTCCCGGGAGTGTACGTCAGCGTCAGGGCGCGGCGCAGCTATTTGACGGACCAGATGACGTCCCACGTGCTCGGATACCTGGGCGAGATCAACACCCGTCAATTGCGTCGACTTCGCCGAAGGGGCTACCGGCGCGGCGACGAGATCGGACAGGCCGGCCTCGAGAAGAGATGGGAGCAGCATTTGGCCGGCCGTAGCGGAGGGGAAAAGGTGGAGGTGGACGCCACCGGCCGCAAGGTCCGTGTAATCGATCGCCACAAGGCCACCCCCGGACACAACGTCGTGCTGACCCTCGACATGGACGTCCAGCAAGTGGCGTATGGCGCGTTGAAGGGCAAGGAAGGCGCCATCGTCGTTCTCGATGTGAACACCGGCGCCGTTCTGGCGCTGGTCAGCACCCCCGCCTTCGACCCCAACTCGTTCGCTCGGGGCATGACGCCCGGGGAGTGGCGTCAACTGGCGGCGGACAGCGAAAACCCGCTGCACAACAGGGCGTTGCAAGGGCATTTCCCGCCGGGTTCGACGTTCAAGATCGTCACCGCGTTGGCGGGATTGCAGGAAGGCGTCATCTCTCCCGATCGAACGCTGTTCTGCGGCGGTTCGTACAAGGTGGGCAATCGCGTTCTCCGGGACTGGAAGAAAAATGGACACGGCCACATGAACATGCACCAGGCCCTGGTGCAGTCGTGCGACGTCTATTTCTACCAGTTGGCGCAACGGCTCGGCGTCGACAAGATCGCCAGGTACGCGCGGCGTTTCGGATTCGGAGCGCCCACGGGCATCGACCTCGACGGCGAAAGCGGAGGGTTGGTTCCCGACCGGGCATGGAAACGGCGGCGTTTCGGGCAGCCCTGGTACCCCGGCGAGACCCCCCTCGTGGCCATCGGGCAGGGTTTCCTCGGCGTGACTCCGTTGCAGATGGCCAGTCTGTTGGCCACGGTGGCCAACGGAGGGACGGTGTACCGCCCGTGGTTCGTGAAGCAGGTCCTTTCGCCCGAAGGCGAGGTCATGGAAGAGTACGGCCCGGTCCGGTCCGGCACCGTGGATATGAAACCGGGGAACCTCGCCCTCGTGCGCCGGGCGCTATTCGACGTAGTCCACGGCAGGAGAGGCACGGGCAAGCGGGCGCGCTCGAAAATCGTCGACATCGCCGGCAAGACCGGCACCGCCCAGATCGCCGAGATGCGAGGGGAGGCCGTCAAAAGCGAGGACCTGCCCTACGTGGTCAGGGATCACGCCTGGTTCGTGGCCTACGCCCCGGCCGAGAAACCCGAGATCGCCGTCGCCACCCTCGTGGAGCATGGCGGACATGGCGGCGCCACGGCCGCACCCATCGCCAAGAAGGTGATCGAGGCCTATTTTCGCTCCGAGGGCCAGGAGATGGAGGACCACGAGGTATCGACGGCCTCCACGGGCGGCACCCCCGGCGGATAGGTCATGCAAATCGATCGCCGACTCGTGACCAGCTTCGACTGGCCCTTGTTCATCCTGTCCATCGGGCTGGCCTTGCTGGGAATCATGACCATCTACAGCGCCACGTGCAGTGCCGACGAAGAATGCTCACGCTACCTGGCCACCAAGCAGTCCTACTGGCTCGTCATCGGCATGGTGCTGATGGTCACGGCCTTTTCCGTGGACTACCAGCGCCTGAACCGCTGGGCGTATCCCATCTATGGCGCGGTGGTCATCCTCCTCGCCCTGGTGCTGGTCATCGGCATCACCAGCGGAGGCTCCCAACGATGGCTGGACCTGAGATTCTTCGCGTTCCAGCCTTCGGAACTCGCCAAACTGGTGCTCGTGCTCGTGCTCGCCAAAACGCTGTGCTACTACGAGCCCGGCTATTCCCTCACCGCCCTCGGAGTGCCCCTCATGCTGTGCGCACCGGTTCTCGCGCTGGTGTTGCTGCAACCGGACCTGGGGACGGCGGTGCTGATCTTTCTCATCGCCATGGTAGTGGTGGTCATGTCCGGACTACGCCTGCGGTCCCTGCTGTACTTCACCGTCGCCGTCATCTCCACCCTGCCCGTCGGGTGGCACTTCCTGAAACCGTATCAGAAGACCCGCATCTGGACTTTCATGAACCCGGAGTCGGATCCTCTCGGCGCCGGTTACCACGTGGTCCAGTCCAAGATCGCCATCGGATCGGGTCAGCTTTGGGGCAAGGGGTATCTGCAGGGGAGCCAGAACCGGCTCGAGTTTCTCCCTGAGCAACATACGGATTTCGTCTTCTCCGTGTTTGCCGAGGAGTGGGGGTTCTCGGGTTGTCTGCTGCTGCTGACGGGGTATGCGTTGCTGATCCTGCTGGCGCTTCGGGTGGTGCGGCGAGCTCAGGATCGTTTCGGCGTG
>JAPOQB010000560.1 GCA_026710965.1 Deltaproteobacteria bacterium
CGGCCCAACTCCCTCCTTCAGACCTCCCCAATACTGGGGAGGATCATGAAACCGTAGAGCACTATACTGTTTCGACAGAAGACTGAGTCTCAGGCGAACGAGTAGCGGAAGAGGCACCAATGAGTCGACTCTGACTCATGCCGAGACACGACGGTATTGCTCATGACTTCCCTGGAACCACCGCGAATGGCGACGACGCAACTCTACTACGCGACCAACCGGCACTACCGGGGACGAGACCGCTGGAAACCGACCGGATATGGCCCGGAATCGAGTGAAGACGGCACCGAGAACCTCCGGTTCGGGCTCGTAACCATCCGCTACGACCATGCCACAGTAGCTGGGTACCTGGCGGACGACTGTGGATTCGGCGCCGGGAACGGGGAGAAGCTCTCGAGGTACTTCTACGGCCAGAGAAGCAAGGCAACCATCAATGCCTTTGCGGAAGAGCTCTCGAAGGAGGCCAACGAATCCGACCAGCCCCGCGGGAAGCTCGGTTCCAGCCGGGCGTTTTCCGAATTACAGGCAAAGATGAACCGCGGCGACCACGTCCTCATCTTCGTCCACGGTCCCAACATGAACTGGTGGGAGGCGGTTGCATCCGCTCTGAGCCTGCAATGCATGTTGAACCGGCACTGCGGAGGCGAGGCGTCGCCGCATCAGTCGCCGCGGGTTCATGTCGTCTTGTTCGCGTGGCCGTCAGGCGACCGGAAAATCCCGCGCTGGTCCTATTTTTCCGACCGCAGCGACGCCAAGCTGTCTGGCTATGCCCTCGGACGCGGCCTCCTCAAGCTTCGGGACTACCTCCTCCATGCAAGGCGTCTGGCGCGCCAAAAAGGCGAGCCCCCCTGTGGGCGGTCCATACACCTTCTCTGCCACTCCATGGGGAACTACGTCCTGCAGAACGCCTTGGAGCGAACCGCGAAGTTCTCCGTCGGCGGCAGGCTGCCGCGCATCTTTCAACAGATCTTCCTGTGCGCCGCGGATGTGAGTGCCGACGTGTTTCAGCCGGGAGAGCCCTTCCACAGGCTGGCGGAGATGGCGGAAGCCGTCACCATCTACCACAACAGGCGCGACCCCACCTTGCCGCATTCCGACTACGCAAAAGGTGCCACAGCCAGACTTGGGTGGGACGGCGCGGAATGGCCCGCCTATCTGCCCGATCGTGCCCATCAGGTCGACTGCAGCCGGCTCGTGAGCGGCGTCATCGAACACAGCTACTACCACTGCGGCGCGGTCAACGACGACATTCGCCAAACCATCGAAGGGATGCCCAGGACTCGCGCGACCACACCCGCGAACCCACCCGTCACGGGTGGCCGAATGTCTGGCGTCTTGCAGATCGATAGGGAGCGAAGACCCGAAGTCCTTAGTCGGTCTCGGCCGCATGGATCGCGCGCACGGTGTCGATGGTGTCAGCCTGTTCGGCGCGCTTGTCGGGCCGGTACCGCTTGACCCGGGCGAAGCGCAGCGCCAGCCCCGCGGGGTACTGCGGGCTCGCCTGAAGGTCGTTGAAGGCCACCTCCACCACCGCCTCCGGCCGCACGTACACGGTGTGGCCGTCCCGGGCGGTCTCCAGCCGTTGCAGAAATTCCGTCTGCGCCGTGAGCATGGCGTCGGTGAGTCCCTTGAAGGTCTTGCCCAGCATGACGAACGAGCCGTCGGACGGGTCGCGCGCGCCCAGGTGCAGGTTGCTGAGCCAGCCACGGCGGCGGCCGTGGCCCCATTCCGCCGCCAGCACCACGAGGTCCAGGGTGTGCACGCGCTTGATCTTGAGCCAGTTTCGGCTGCGCTCGCCGGCCTCGTAGACGCCATCGAGGGTCTTGGCCATGATCCCCTCGTGGCCCGCGGCCACGGCGGCGGCGAAGAATTCCCCGGCAGCGGTCGCGCTGCCAGTGACCATCCGCGGCATGCGCAGGGCGCGCGGGACGGTGGCGGCCAAGACGTCTGTCCGCTCACGGGCGGGCGCGTCGATGAGCGTCTCTCCGTCCAGGTAGAGGCAGTCGAAGAAGTACGGGAACAGCGGCAACTCGCGGCGCAGTTCCGCCGCGTCGAGCTTCCGGCCGAAGCGCCGCATGGTGATCTGGAACGGGTGCGGCCTACCGTCCCGGCGGAAGGCCAGCACCTCGCCGTCGAGGATCACGTCGGGGACCTCCAGGGAGCGCACACCCTCCACCATCTCGGGAACGGCGGCGGCCACGTCCCTGAGCCCGCGGGTGAACACCGCTACGTCCGACCCCACCTTGTGGACCTGGACGCGCGCCCCGTCCATCTTGTATTCGAGGGCCGCCGTGCCGAGCTGACGCAGGGCGTCGCCGACGTCGTCGCTC
>JAPOQB010000675.1 GCA_026710965.1 Deltaproteobacteria bacterium
ATGGCCGAGCTGTTCGCCTACATCCCTTCCAAGATCGTCAAGTTCCGCGTCTTCTCCCTGGACCACGCCCACGACCGGCTGCTGGCCTCCTGCACCGAGGAGGTGTTCCAGGGCGCCGGAAAGTGAGCGGGATATTCGGGACACCACACCGGGGGCCTGTCGGAGTTTTGCGTCCTTCGAAATGGCGCAATGGCGTCCTTCGACTTCGCTACGCTGACGCTTCGCTACGCTCAGGACGAACGGTTGGGGAATTCATACACCGTTTCGTACACTGTTTTTCATACGCTGTTTGGCGTCCTTCGACTTCGCTACGCGCGGCCTGTCCCGAGCCTTGTCGAAGGGCTCAGGACGAACGGAGAGAGGCTTTCACAACCGTTCGTCCTGAGCCCTTCGACTTCGCTTCGCTACGCTCAGGACAGGCTTCGCGTAGCGAAGTCGAAGGGCGCCATTTCGAAGGACGCAAAACCCCGACAGGCCCCCGGTGTGGTGTCCCGAATATCCCGCTCACTTCCCGGCGCCCTGGAACACCTCCTCGGTGCAGGAGGCCAGCAGCCGGTCGTGGGCGTGGTCCAGGGAGAAGACGCGGAACTTGACGATCTTGGAAGGGATGTAGGCGAACAGCTCGGCCATCGACTCTTTGGTGATGAGGCCGGTGGAGGGATCGTAGGTGTGGATCTGCTTTTTGCCCATGGCCATGGGGTTTTCCGGCCGCGAGTCCTGGCTGGCGATGTCCACGTGATACACCAGGTCCCGGTGTTCCGGGGGCAGGGCCGCCCGGATCAGCACCTCCCATTCGTGGACCTCGATGAGGTCGAGCCCGCTCGCCATCTCCGCCGCCGACAGGGTCCGCTCGTAGGCCAGCCGCCACTTGAGATCGCGGTCGAGGACGCGGCCCCACTCGCGCCCAAGCGGGGTGTCTAGCCGGCGCCAGCGGGACACCTCCTGCAGCAGCGACCAGTCGGTCAGGTGCAGGTACCGTTCCATGTGGTCCAGGGGGTTCCCCGGCGCGATGCGGGCCATGGTTTCCGGGAACAGCTCCTGGAGGTGCGCGTCGATGGCCCGGGTGGTGCGGTGGAAGTAGACGTTCTCGTAGAGGTACTTGCGCGCGTTCAGGAACATGGTGAGGGCGCCCTCGCCGGAACGGTGCAGGGTCAGCCCCTTGGGCGAGATGAAGCTGTAGTAGATGAGCCTTTCCCGGTCGATGGGTCCCACCGCCACGCCGCACATGTACGAGTCCCGCGATACGTAGTCGAGGTTGTCGAAGGTGAAGATGCCGTTGGTCAGGGGCTGGAGGAACCGGAGCCACAGGGGTTTGGCGGGGTCGTCCTCGGAATCCTTCTTGATGGGGAAGGCGATGTCGTCGGGGTCGAGCGCCTCTCCGTCCGCGAAGGGGCCCGTGGGGCTGCGGCGGATGCCCCGGATGAGGTCGCCGAGGTGCTCGCGGATGATCACCTGGGAGATGTCTTCGTGGATCAGGCCGTGCTGGCTGAGGAAGTGATTGTCAAAAAAATGACAGAACGGGCCGTGGCCGACATCGTGCAGCAGGCCGGTGACCCGCATGTACTCTTCCACGTAGTTGGCTGAAGGGCACTCCTCGCCCAGCACCTTGCGCAAGGAAGGGTAGAGTCCCCGGCCGAAGGCGCCGGCCAGGTGCATGGCCCCCAGACAGTGCTGGAAGCGGCTGTGCTCCGCCGAAGGATAGACCCAGCGGGCGCTCTGGAGCTGGAAGATGTAGCGGAGGCGCTGGAACCAGGGGGAATCGATCAGATGCTTTTCGGTGACCTCGTCGGCGTCGTGGGGGACCGTGAAGGGGATGTAGCGGTGGATGGGGTCGGCGATGAGGGAGCACCCGGTGTACTCGTCACGCATGGAGCGCCCCGTCCGCGGTCACAGTTCGAAGCCTACCTGGGCGGTCCACTGGGAGCCCATTTTCCCCAGGTGGCTGACGCGTTCGGCCACCGCGCCGATGGCTTCACGCTCCTCATGGCGGTCCGGATCGAATTTCTCTCCCCGGGCCTCGGCGCGCACGAAGAACTCCCCCGCCTCGCGTATATCGAACTCCTTCAACACGTAGCCGCTGGCCTGGTACTCGTAGAGCAGCTCCCGCAACCAGTTGACGATCAAGTCGTCGTGGTCCACCCCTTCCACCTCGAGGGTGACGGTCTCCCGTACTTCCACGGAAGACAGGTCCACCAGCAGGTCGAACAGCGCGGCCCCGGCTTCCGCCAGAATCCCCGGCAGCGAATCGCCGGAGAGCCGGATGCTCAACTCCGACGACCGTCGGATCAGCTTGTATTTCTTGTCCTCATCGGCCATTTTCGTGTTCCTGCTAGAGAAATTTGCCCATATACCGGGCCAACATGTCAATCCCTGTTGATGAGCGAGGCCGCGAAGCCGGCGCCGAAGCCGTTGTCGATGTTCACCACCGTGACCCCGGCGGCGCAGGAGTTCAGCATCGCCAGTAATGCCGACAGGCCCTGGAAGCTGGCGCCGTAGCCGACGCTGGTGGGCACGGCGATGACCGGCCGCCGCACCAGACCGGCGACGACGCTGGGCAGGGCCCCCTCCATGCCCGCCACCACGATGAGCAGCGCCGCGTCGGTGAGCTGGCGGTGGTGGCCCAGTAGCCGGTGCAGGCCGGCGACGCCCACGTCGTAGACCCGCTCCACCCGGTTGCCCATGATCTCGCTGGTCACCGCGGCTTCCTCGGCCACCGGTATGTCGGAGGTGCCGGCGCACACCACGGCGATGGTCCCCTTCCCCTTGAGGGGGGCGTCCTTGGCGCGCCAGGTGGCGCACCGGGCCTGCCGGTGGAAGCGGAATCCCCGCAGGCGCTTTTTCAGGGCGTCCATCTTCTCCTCGGACAGCCGGGTGATGAGCACGTTGGCCCCGCGTCTCCGGATCGCCCGGGCGATGTCGGCGATGTCCGGGACTTCCTTGCCCTCGCCCATGATGACCTCGGGAAACCCCTGCCGCAAGGCCCGGTGGTGGTCCACCTTGGCAAACCCGAGGTCTTCGAAGGGAAGGTGCTGCAGCCGTTTCAGCGCCTCGTCCACCGCCACCTCGCCGCGCCGAACGGCCTCCAGGAGCTCTGTCAGCTTTTCTTCGTCCATGTCGGTCTAGTGTTCGAGTTGGTCGCCCTTCGACTTCGCTACGCTACGCTCAGGACGAACGGTGGATGGGCGCTCCGCGCAAAAGTATGAATTTCCCAACCGTCCACTCCGAAGTATTTTCCAACCGTTCGTCCTGAGCGTAGCGTAGCGAAGTCGAAGGGCGACCAACTCGAAGGACGCCATTCTAGCATGCCCCCTTGAAGTGGTCGTATCCCGGCGCCGCCAGCGGCACGCTCTCGCCCCGCGGGTCCACCAGTGTGACGCCGTGCTTCTTGGGTACGCATTCTCCGATGCGGGCAATGGCGACGCCGGTGCGGCGGGCCACGCGCTCCACGCTCTTGCGGTCGCCGCTCGCGGCGGTGAAGAGCAGTTCGTAGTCTTCGCCTCCGGCCAGCGCGCAGGCGAGATCGCCGGGCCCGGCCACGCGGGCGAAGGCGGGCGATAGCGGCACCAGCTCCTGGCGCACCACGGCGCCGGTGCCGCTGGCCCGGCAGATGTGGCCAAGGTCCTGGGCCAGCCCGTCGCTCACGTCCATCATGGCCCGGGCCAGCCCCTCCCGGGCCAGTTGCATGCCGGTCTTGACCCGGGCCGTGGGGTGGTGGTGCCGCCGGATCAGGTAGTTCCGGTCCCTTGCCGAGACCTGGGCACGGGGCTTGGAAAGCAGCGCCAAGCCCAGCGCCGAGTCCCCCAGGGTGCCGGTGACGTAGATGTCGTCGCCCACCCGGGCGCCGCCCCGGGTGACCGCTCCGTAAGGCGCGAAGCCGGCCAGAAACACGTCGATGATCATGCGGTCCGCGGCGCAGGTGTCGCCGCCCACGAGCGCCACCCGGTGCTCGGCGGCGACGGCGTGAATGCCGCGAATCAGCGCGGCCGCCCGTTGCGTGGTCAGGTCGGGAAGTGCCAGCGAGAGCAGGAAATAGGCCGGCCGCCCGCCCATGGCGGCGATGTCGCTGAGGCTCGCGGTGAGTGACTTGTGCCCGAGATCCCGCATCGAGATCCAATCGAGGCTGAAGTGGACGCCTTCGACGAGAAGATCCGAAGTGAAGAGCAGGGAGTCGTCGGCGGTGGAGACCCAGGCAGCGTCGTCGCCGATGCCGAGACGCACGCCGGGCGTTCGCGGGGTCTTCCTTTGGATCAGGTCGATGAGCCCGAACTCTCCCAAATCCCGAAGTCTCATGGGCGTGTCGGTCTTCTTGCGCCTTACCGCGTGGCGTGGCAACGGGCGGGTCTCAAGGCCGTCCCGGTCAGGCGTTGGCGGGCACCGTCGTGTCCCTTCCGCCCTTGGGGCGGGTCCGCCGGGCCGGCTTCTTGGCCTTGGCCGGGGCCCTGGGCTTCGGCCTGGCGGCGGCGGGCTGCTTGTCTCCAAGGGCGGCCGCGAGCACGTCGTTCATGTCCCGCGCCAGGATGAAGTGCAGCTTGTTCCGCAAGGGACGGGGGATCTCTTCGAGGTCCTTCCGGTTCTGGAACGGGATCGCCACCGTCTCGAAGCCGGAACGAAAGGCCGCTAGGCACTTCTCCTTCAGGCCGCCCACGGGCAGGACGCGGCCCCGGAGCGTGATCTCCCCGGTCATGGCCACGTTCCGGCTCACCGGGCGCCGGGTCAGCGCGGAGATAAGGGCGGTCCCCATGGTGATGCCCGCGGAGGGGCCGTCCTTGGGGATGGAGCCCGACGGCACGTGTATGTGGATGTCCTGCTTCTGGTAGAAGTTCTCCTCGAGGCCCAGCTTCTTGGCCTGGGCCCGGGCGTAGCTGACGGCGGCCTGGGCCGATTCCCGCATGACGTCGCCCAACTGGCCGGTCAAGGTCAGGTTGCCGCGGCCCTTGGACAGCGAGGCCTCGACGTGCAGCACCTCGCCGCCGGCGCTGGTCCACGCCAGGCCCGTGGCGACGCCGATCTCGTTCTGTTCCTGGGTCTCTTCCGCCAGGAACCTGGCGGGTCCGAGGAACTGCTGGAGGTTCCTGCGGGTGATCCGGGACCGGGTGGTGCGGCCGTCGGCGACCTTGCGCGCCACCTTCCGGCAGATGGCCGCCATCTCCCGCTCGAGATTCCGGAGGCCCGCTTCCCGCGTGTACTGTTCGATGATCCGCAGCACCGCGTCATTGGAGAAGTCCAGCAGGTCGCCGGAAATCCCCGCCTCCTGCAATTGCCGCGGGATCAGGAACCGCCGCGCGATCTCCAGTTTCTCCTCGTTGGTGTAGCCGGAGAGGTTGATGACCTCCATGCGGTCCCGCAGCGCCGGCGGAATGGTATCGAGAAGGTTGGCGGTGCAGATGAACAAAACGCTGGAAAGATCGAACGGGACATTCAGGTAGTGGTCGCTGAACGCGTGGTTCTGCTCCGGGTCGAGCACTTCCAGCAGGGCCGCGGACGGATCGCCGCGAAAGTCGTTGCCGAGCTTGTCGAGCTCGTCCAGCATGAAGACCGGGTTGCTCGACGCGGCCTGCTTCATGCCCTGTATGATCCGGCCGGGAAGCGCCCCCACGTAGGTCCGGCGGTGTCCGCGGATTTCCGCCTCGTCCCGGATCCCCCCCAGCGAGATGCGGACGAAGTTTCTTCCCAGGGCGCGGGCGATGGACTTTCCGAGGGAGGTCTTGCCGACGCCCGGAGGACCGACGAAGCACAGGATGGGTCCGCGGATCTTTTTCCTGAGCTTGTTCACCGCGAGATACTCGAGGAAGCGCTCCTTGATCTTCTCCAGATTGAAGTGGTCCTCGTCGAGGACCGCCTTGGCCTGCTTGAGGTCGAGGTTGTCCTCGGTCCGCTCGCTCCAGGGAAGCTCCACCATCCAGTCCAGGTAGGTCCTCACCAGCGAAGACTCCGAGGACTCGGGGTGCATCTGCTCCAGCCGCTTGAGTTGCTTGGTGGCCTCCTTCTTGACCTCCGCCGGCATGCCGGCCTTGTCGATCTGGGCCTTGATCTCGGTCATCTCCTCGGTCTTCTCGTCGCCCTCCCCCAACTCCTGGTGGATCTGCCTGAGCTGTTCCCGCAGGAAGTACTCCCGCTGGGTCTTGCTCATCTCGTCCTTGGCCTGGTTCTGGATGCGCGCCTGCATGGTGGCGAGCTCGAGCTCGCGGGTGAGCAGCTCGTTGATCTTCTTCAGCCGCTCCACCGGTTCGTAGATCTCCAGGATGGACTGGCTTTCCTCTATGTTGAGGCGCAGGTTGGAGGCCACCAGGTCGGCGAGCACGCCGGGATCGACGACGTTGTCCGTCACCATGACGATCTCGGGCGGAAGATTCTTGAGGTTGAGGATCTGCTCGATCTTCTCCTTGACGCTGCGCATGAGCGCCTCGACCTCGATGGAGACTTCGATGACCGGCTGCTCGATGACCTTCTCGATCCGCGCCTCGAAGTAGGGCTCTTCCCGGACGAACTCCTCCAGCGCCCCCTTGGTCAGCCCCTGGACCAGGATCTTCACGCGTCCGTCGTCGAGCTTCAGCATGCGCAGGATGGTCGCCACCGTGCCCACGCGGTACAGGTCGTCGGCGTCGGGCTCGTCCTCCGAGGGATCCTTCTGCACCACGAGAAAGATGTGCCGGTCCCGCGCCAGCGCCTCGTTCACCGCGTTGATGGAGATCTCGCGCCCCACGAACAGGGGGATCATCATGTAGGGATAGATGACGATGTCGCGAATCGGCAGGAGGGGTATGACGTCAGGGATGTCCTCCACCGGCCGGTCGGCGACGATTTCCGCGGCGTCGTTGTCGGTTACGTCCATTCGTTACCCTCAGTCGAACAGTTCCTTTACCTTCTCGAAGAACCCTTTGGCAATAGGGTGGCCTTCCTCGCCCCCTTCTTCGGCGAATTCCTTGAGCAGGCTTTTCTGGCGCGCGTTGAGCCGGGTCGGGGTCTCCACCAGCACGCGGACGTGCTCGTCGCCCCTGCGGCCTCCGTGAACGTCCTTGATCCCCTTGCCCTTCAGGCGGAAGACGGCGTTCGATTGGGTCCCCGCGGGGATCTTCATCTTGACCTTTCCCTCCAGCGTGGGCACTTCGATCTCCGCCCCGAGGGTGGCGTTGACGAAGCTGATGGGCATCTCGCAGATCACGTCCGTGCCGTCCCGGGCAAAGATGGGGTGGTCCTCGACGATGATGACCACGTACAGGTCTCCGGGCGGGCCGCCCCGGGCGCCGTTCTCTCCCTCGCCCCGAAGCTTGAGCCGGGAGCCGGTGTCGACCCCCGCCGGGATCTTCACGTTGATGGTGTGGAACTTGCGTGACAGCCCGACGCCGTTGCAGGAGGGGCAGGGGTGGGGGATCACCCGTCCCTGGCCGCCGCACTGGTTGCAGGTGCGGGACACGGTGAAGAAGCCTTGCTGAAAGGCCATCTGTCCGGTGCCCTTGCAGGCGGGGCAGGTCTGGGGGTTGGTTCCCGCTTCGGCGCCGCTGCCCTCGCACGCGTCGCAGGGTCCGTGGCGCGGAATCTTGATCTTCTTTTCGGTGCCGAAGGCGGCCTGCTCGAAGCTGATCTCGAGGTTGTAGCGCAGGTCGTCGCCGCGCTGGGCCCGGGACCTGGCCCGGCCCCGGGACGACCCGCCGAAGAACTCGCCGAAGATGTCCCCGAAAACGTCCTCGAACCCGTGGGAGAAATCGAAGCCGCCGGCGAACGGTCCGCTCTCGCCGAAGGCGGCGTGGCCGAACTGATCGTACTTGGAGCGCTTCTCCTGATCGGAAAGCACGGAGTAGGCTTCGGACAGCTCCTTGAACTTCTCCTCTGCCTGCTTGTCGCCCGGGTTCCGGTCGGGGTGGTACTGGAGCGCGAGCTTGCGGTACGCTTTCTTGAGTTCGTCCTCGCCGGCGTTGCGGCTCAGGCCGAGGATTTCGTAGTAGTCCCGTTTGTCCAAAAGATGAGTCCCGCCTGGCCCCTACCGACACACCGGTGCTGATTACAACCAGGGGCGACCGCCGGTCGCCCCTACCGATGCCGTGCCCCTATTCCTTGACCTCCTCGAAATCGGCATCCACCACGTTGTCGTCGGGCTTGGCGTCACCGGCCCCCGGCGGCTGCTGCGTCGGGTCCTGTTGCGTGGGGTCCTGCTGCGCCTGTTGCTGGGATGCCTTGGCGTACATGGCCTCCGCCAGCTTGTGGGAGGCCTGGTTCAACTCCTCCGCCGCCGCTCGCATGGCCGCGGCGTCATCGCCCTCCAGCGCCTTTTTCGCCTTCTCCAGGGCCGCTTCGATGCCCGTCTTGACCTCGTCATCGAGGTCGTCGCCGTATTCCTTCAGCGATTTCTCCGTCGAGTACACCAGGGAGTCGAGCTGGTTGCGGGCCTCGGCCGCCTCCTTGCGGTTCTTGTCCTCCTCGGCGTGGACCTCCGCGTCCTTGACCATGTTCTTGATCTCGTCCTCGCTGAGGCCGCTGGAGGCGGTGATCTTGATGGACTGCTCCTTGCCGGTCCCCAGATCCTTGGCCGAGACGTGCACGATGCCGTTGGCGTCGATGTCGAAGGTCACGTCGATCTGCGGCATGCCGCGCGGCGCCGGCGGGATCCCCTCGAGGTTGAACTGGCCCAACAGCTTGTTGTACTGGGCCATCTCCCGCTCGCCCTGGTGCACGCTGATGGTCACCGAGGGCTGATTGTCGGCGGCGGTGGAGAAGACCTGGTTCTTCTTGGTCGGGATCGTGGTGTTGCGCTCGATCAGCTTGGTGAAGACGCCGCCCAGGGTCTCGATGCCCAGGGACAGCGGCGTCACGTCGAGCAGCAGCACGTCCTTGACGTCGCCCGTGAGCACCCCCGCCTGGATGGCGGCGCCGATGGCCACCACCTCGTCCGGGTTGACGCCCTTGTGGGGTTCCTTCCCGAAGATCTTCTTGACCCGCTCCTGCACCGCCGGCATGCGGGTCATGCCGCCCACCAGGATCACCTCGTTGATCTCCCCGGCCGAGAAGCCGGCGTCCGACAGGGCCTGGCGGCAGGGCTCCTCGGTGCGCTCGATGAGGTCGGCGCACAGCGCCTCGAGCTTCGAGCGGGAGAGCTTGATACTCATGTGCTTGGGGCCGGTCTGGTCGGCGGTGATGAACGGCAGGTTGATGTCCGTCTCGACCGACGTGGACAGCTCGCACTTGGCCTTTTCCGCGGCCTCCTTGAGACGCTGCAGGGCCATCTGGTCGCCGCGCAGGTCGATGCCCTGGTCCTTCTTGAACTCGTCCGCGAGGTAGTCGATGATCTTCTGGTCGAAGTCCTCGCCCCCCAGGAAGGTGTCGCCGTTGGTGGCCTTGACCTCGAAGACGCCGTCGCCCAGCTCCAGAATGGAAATGTCGAAGGTGCCGCCGCCCAGGTCGAATACCGCGATCTTCTCGTCCTGCTGCTTGTCCAGGCCGTAGGACAGGGAAGCCGCGGTGGGCTCGTTGATGATGCGCAGCACGTCGAGTCCGGCGATGCGCCCGGCGTCCTTGGTGGCCTGGCGCTGGCTGTCGTTGAAGTAGGCCGGCACGGTGATGACCGCCTCGGTCACCGGCTCGCCCAGATAGTCCTCGGCGGTCTGCTTCATCTTCTGCAGGATGAAGGCCGAAATCTCGGCCGGGCTGTAGGTCTTGCCCCGGCTCTCCACCCAGGCGTCGCCCTTGTCCGACCTGGCGATCTTGTAGGGCAGGAGGGACACGGCCTTCTGCACCATGGCGTCGCCGAACACGCGGCCGATCAGCCGCTTGACCGCGAAAACGGTGTTCTGGGGGTTGGTGATGGCCTGCCGGCGCGCGATCTGACCCAGAAGACGCTCGCCGCTCTCCGAAAACGCCACTACGGAAGGAGTGGTGCGACTTCCTTCAGCATTGGTCAGAACCTTGGGGTCGCTACCCTCCATGATCGCCACGCAGGAGTTGGTCGTCCCAAGATCAATGCCTATGACCTTTGCCATCTCTTTGTCTCCTTGTCATTCATTGCGATTGCACTGTGAATTTAATCATCGGTCCGGTCGTTTTCAACCGCCGGTCCGTCTTTTTCCGTCACGGATTTTTCCTGTAAAGTCGCGGCTTTAGCCACGCTCACCAGGGATGGCCGCAACAGCCGGTCGGCCAGGTAGTAACCCCGGTGGATCTCGTCCACCACCGTGTTGGCCGCGTATTCGTCGGTTTCCACCTGGGCGTAGGCCTCGTGCTTCTCCGGATCGAAGGGTTCTCCCTTGGCCGTGATCCGCGTGACCGCGTGTTTCTGGAGCGCTTCGAGACAGCTCTTGAGCACCAGCTCGATGCCGTCCAGCAGGGACTGCGGATTGCCGTCGGCGCGGGCGTGCTCGGCCGCCCGTTCGAGGTCGTCGATCACGGGCAGGAGATCCCGCACCAGGGATTCGTTGGCGTACCGGATAGCGTCGTGTTTCTCACGGGTTGCGCGTTTCTTGTAGTTCTCCGTCTCGGCCGCTTCCCGAAGCAGGAGGTCCTGGTGGCGCCGGGCTTCCTCCCGGGCCGCCTCGAGCTCCGCCCTGAGCTCGTCGACCTCCGACGGCGCCTGCGCCTCGTCCGCCGCCTCGTCGGCCTCGGGTCCGGTGGCCGCCTCTTCCTGCTCCACGGCCGTCTCGGCCTGATCTCTGCTCTCTTCCGCCATGATGTCTGTGCCTTTGATGTCCTGTCTGGTCCCGCGGGCAAGAATAGACGACTGCCCCCGCAATGGCCGACAGAAGGTAATCACCGGATCGGGCCTTGTCAAGGTAGCCGGAATCCCGGAAGTTGATGTTTCCGCGCGACTTTTTCGGCGGCTTGGTGTATAGGTGACAAGTTATCGGCGATTGCACGGCGGGACCGGGCGGGAGGCCACCAGCGCCGTTCATGTCGGGGGGGGCTTAGTTGCCGGCGATACGGTCGAGCCCGGCCATCGTGTTGCGATCCTGGGCCTACGGCGAATCGGACAAGATCGTCTCTATCCTCACGCGGGACTTCGGCAAGATCAGGGGAATCGCCAAGGGGGCCAAGCGCTCCCGCAAACGATTCCTCAATGTTCTTGAGCCCTTCACGCTCGTTCAGTTGCGTTTTCACGAGCGGCCGAACAGCCCGCTGGCTTTCATCCACGCGTGCGACTGGGTCTACGTGTTCCGGGCCATCACCCGGACCCTGGCCAAGATCGTGCACGCGTCCTATCTAGTCGAAATTACTGATGAATTGACGCGCGACGGCGACGATAGCCGGACGCTGTTCGACCATTTGCGGGACGGCTTGCGGTTTCTGGAAGAGAACGAGGCCTCGTCGGAGTTCCTCACCGCCTTCGAGCTGACGCTGCTGCGGCTGGCCGGGTTCCAGCCCACCCTGGAGCATTGCCAGCGTTGCGGCGACCGGCCGCCCGGCAACGGGCAGGGCAACGGCCGGTGGGGGTTCAGCCCGCGGGACGGAGGGGTCCTGTGCCGGAGCTGCTGCGGCCTCCGCCGGGAGGCGGTGCCCCTGTCGGTCGAGGCGCTGGGCATCCTGGCGCATTTTCAGCGGCACGGGTGGGTGCAAGGGGAGATGCCGCCGTTCTCCCGTCCGGCCCTCGGGGAGACGCGGGAGGTGCTGCCCTTGTTTATCCAGTACCAGATTAGTAAGAAGCTCAAGTCCGCGGCCTTCCTGAACGGAGCGTTTGGCTAGGAGAATGGCGCCCTTCGACTTCGCGCCGCTGGCGCGGCGCTACGCTCAGGACGAACGGTAATCTTTGGCTACACTCAGGACAGCCGGCAATGCTTCGCTACGCTCAGGACAAACGGAAATGCTTCGCTACCCGCGGGGCGAACGGCAATGCTTTGCTAAGTTCAGGACGAACGGAAATGCTTCGCTACCCGCGGGGCGAACGGCAATGCTTTGCCACGCTCAGGACGAACGGAAATGCTTCGCTACCCGTGGGGCGAACGGCAATGCTTTGCTAAGTTCAGGACGAAGGGCATAAGGTTCAATTGCCGTTCGTCCTGAGCGTAGCGCCGCGTCAGCGGCGCGAAGTCGAAGGGCGCCATTTCGAAGGACGCCTATTCCGACAGCAGACAGGAGAACCAGCGCACCCATGAATGAACACGCGACGATGGAAAAAGTCGTCAATCTTTGCAAGCGGAGAGGGTTCATCTTTCCGTCCAGTGAGATTTACGGAGGAATCGGCAGCACCTGGGACTACGGCCCCGTCGGAGTGGAGCTCAAGCGCAACGTCAAGGAGGCGTGGTGGAAGGCGGTGGTGACCGGCCGCAACGACACCGTGGGCCTGGACGCCTCGATCCTGATGCACCCGAGGGTGTGGGAGGCTTCGGGCCACGTTGCCGGGTTCTCGGATCCGCTGGTGGAGTGCAAGGTCTGCCATCACCGTTTCCGGGAGGACCACGTGGACGGGCAGGGGTGCCCGGACTGTGGCGGCGAGCTCACCGAGGCGCGGCAGTTCAATCTCATGTTCAAGACTTTCATGGGGCCGGTGGAGGACACCGCGAGCACGGTGTTCCTGCGGCCCGAGACCGCCCAGGGCATCTTCGTCAACTTCAACAACGTCCTCGACACCGCGCGCCAGAAGCTCCCTTTCGGCATCGCGCAGATCGGCAAGAGCTTCCGCAACGAGATCACCCCCGGCAACTTCATCTTCCGCACCCGCGAGTTCGAGCAGATGGAGATCGAGTACTTCGTCAAGCCCGGCGAGGACGAGGAGGCGTTCCAGTCCTGGCAGGAAGCGCGTTTCCAGTGGTACGTGGACAACGGCGTCCGCGCCGAGAACCTGCGCATCCGCCCCCACGGCAGCGACGAGCTGGCGCACTACGCCAAGGCCTGCGTGGACGTGGAGTACGAGTTCCCGTTCGGCTGGTCGGAGCTCGAGGGCATCGCCAACCGCGGCGACTTCGACTTGAGCCGCCACATGGAGTACAGCGGCAAGGACCTGAGCTACTTCGACGAGGCCAGCCGCAGCCGCTATGTCCCTTACGTCATCGAGCCCTCGGCCGGGGTGGACCGGCCGTTGCTGGCGTTTCTGGTGGACGCCTACGACGAGGAGGAGGTGGAGGGCGACCGGCGCATCGTGCTGCGCCTCGACCCGCGCCTGGCGCCGTTCAAGGCGGGCGTCTACCCGCTGCTCCGGAAGGAGGGCCACCCGGAGCGGGCCCAGGAGATCCGCGACATCCTGAAGGAGCATTTCCCGGTGGTCTATGACCAGGCCGGCTCCATCGGCCGGCGCTACCGCCGGCAGGACGAGATCGGCACGCCCTTCGGCATCACCGTGGACCACGAGACCCTGAAGGACCAGACGGTGACGCTGCGGGACCGCGACGCCATGACCCAGGTGAGGATTCCGGTGGACCGCCTGGTGGATGAGATCCGCCGCCGCATGGACCCGCGCACGAGGGATCGTTGATGGCGCGCCACGTCTACTCGTTCGGCGCGGGCAAGGCCACGGGCCGGGCCAACATGCGCGAAGTCCTGGGGGGCAAGGGCGCGGGCCTCCACGAGATGACGCGCATGGGCGTTCCGGTGCCGCCGGGCTTTACCATCTCCACCGCCGTCTGCAGCCATTTCTACGATCATCAGGGGAGTTACCCCGAGGGTCTGGAGGCGGAAGTCGCCCGCGCCATGGCCCGGGTCGAGAAGACCATGGGCCGCCGCTTCGGCGACGGCGACAATCCGCTGCTGGTCTCGGTCCGCTCCGGGGCGCGGGAATCCATGCCCGGGATGATGGACACGGTGCTGAATCTCGGCCTCAACGACCGGACCGTGGCCGGCATGATCCGGCGCACCGGCAATCCGCGGCTGGTGTACGATTCCTATCGCCGCTTCGTGCAGATGTACGGCGACGTGGTGCTGGGCATGAAGCCCGCCAAGGCCGACGCCCACGACGTGTTCGAGACGCTGCTGGAGCGCAAGAAGCGCGCCCGGGACGTCCGCGACGACACCGGACTCGCGGCCGAGGACCTGCAGGACCTGGTGACGCAGTTCAAGGACGAGGTACGGCTGCAGCGGGGGGTTCCGTTTCCCGAGGACCCTTTGGAGCAGCTCTGGGGCGCCATCGGCGCGGTGTTCGGATCGTGGAACAACGACCGCGCCGTGGCGTACCGGAAAATGTACGGCATCCCGGACGGTTGGGGCACCGCCGTCAACGTTCAGACCATGGTGTTCGGCAACATGGGCGAAACCTCCGGCACCGGCGTCGCCTTCACCCGTGACCCGGCGTCGGGCGAGCGGCGGTTCTACGGCGAGTTCCTGATGAACGCCCAGGGCGAGGACGTGGTGGCCGGGATCCGCACGCCGCAGCCCATCGAGGCGCTGGCCAAGGTCCAGCGGAGCGCGTACCGCGAGCTGCAGCGCATCGGCCGTGTGCTCGAGGAGCGCTACCGCGACATGCAGGACATGGAGTTCACCATCGAGGATGGCAGGCTCTGGGTGCTGCAGACCCGCACCGGCAAGAGGACGGGCTTTGCCGCGGTGCGCATCGCCGTGGACATGGCCGATGCCGGCGTTATCTCCCGCGAAGAGGCGCTGCAGCGCATCGAGCCCGACCATCTCAGCCAGGTCCTGCGTCCGGTGTTCGACCAGGCGGTGAAGGAGGGGGCGGCCAGGGAGGGCCGGGTGCTGGCCCGGGGACTGCCCGCCGGTCCGGGGGCGGCCACGGGACGGATCGTGTTTCACGCCGCCGACGCCGAGGAATGGCGCCGGCGCGGGGACAAGGTGATCCTGTGCCGGGTGGAGACCAGCCCGGAAGACATCCGCGGCATCGAGGCGGCCGAGGGCATTCTCACGGCCCGGGGCGGCATGACCTCCCACGCGGCGCTGGTGGCGCGGCAGCTCGGCACCGTGTGCGTGGTGGGCTGCGAGGCGCTGTCGGTGGACTACCGCGCCGGCGAGGCCCGCATCGGCGGCGCCGTGCTCAAGGAGGGGGAGTGGCTGTCCCTGGACGGCAGCACCGGCGAAGTGATCCGGGGACAACTCCTGACCCATCCCTCGGACGTGCTGCGGGTGTTGCTGGACCGGAACCGGAAGGCCGCCGGCTCGGCCAATTACCGGCGCTTCGCCAAGCTCATGCGCTGGGTGGACGCCACCCGCCGGCTCGGCGTCAAGACCAACGCCGACCTGCCGGAGCAGGCCCGCATCAGCCGCGACTTCGGCGCCGGCGGTATCGGCCTGTGCCGCACCGAGCACATGTTCTTCCAGGAGCAGCGCATTGACAGCGTGCGCGAGATGATCCTGGCCGACGACGAGGAAGGCCGGCGCAAGGCCCTGGCCAAGCTGTTGCCGATGCAGAAGGGCGATTTCAAGGCGATCTTGGGGATCATGGACAAGCTGCCCGTGACCATCCGCCTGCTGGACCCGCCGCTGCACGAGTTCCTGCCCCACACCGACGCCGACGTCGCCAGCATGGCCAAGGTCCTCTCCATCAGCCCGAAGACCGTGCGCGAAAAGGTGGAAGCGCTCAAGGAGTTCAACCCGATGCTCGGGCATCGTGGGTGCCGGCTGGCCATCTCGTTCCCGGAAATCACCGAGATGCAGACCGAGGCCATCTTCCAGGCGGCGTGCGAGCTGCGAAAGGAGCGCAAGGACCCGCGCCCCGAGGTCATGATCCCGCTGGTGGGCAGCCTGGAGGAATTCCGTGCCCAGCGAGAGATCGTGGAGCGGGTGGCCCGGGAAACCATGCTGGGATGCGGGGTCGAGGTTCGTTACGCCGTGGGCACCATGATCGAGCTGCCCCGGGCCTGTCTGGTGGCCGACGAGATCGCCCGGGAAGCCCAGTTCTTCTCCTTCGGCACCAATGACCTCACCCAAACCTGCCTGGGCCTGTCCCGGGACGACGCCGGCAGGTTTCTGCCCCGCTACGTCGCCCAGGGCCTGTTGCCCGAGGACCCCTTCGTGAGCATCGACGAGCCGGGGGTCGGCGCATTGATGGCGCTGGGGGTTCAAAAGGGCCGAAGCACCCGCGAAGACCTCGACGTCGGCATCTGCGGCGAGCATGGCGGCGACCCCAAGTCGGTGGTCTTCTGCCACGACCTGGGCCTCGACTACGTCAGTTGCTCCCCCTACCGCGTGCCCATCGCCAAGCTGGCAGCCGCCCAGGCGGCGATCCGGAAGAAGAGCGGGCGATAGCGCCGGGCCAACCCGCATACCCTCACAGTTCTTCGCTATAGTTTTCGGCGAGCGCGCCGATCCATGTCTCCTATGGAACTGTCCTTGGGTGAGATGATGGTGCGGGCCGGGGTCGTGAGCCGCGAGGAGACCGACCGGGCCGTGGCGAACCAACGGCGCACGGGCGTGAATCTGGTGGCGGCCCTGGTTCAGGACGGCGTTGCCGACGAGGACCGGGTGATGGCGTTCGTGGCCGAGCGGTTCGGCCTGGAAGAATCGGACCTGGCACCCGCCGACGTCGACGAGGCCGCCTTCGGCCTGATCCCCTTGCCGCTGTTGAAGAAACGCTACTTGCTGCCGTTCGCGCGCACGGGCTCGGTGCTGGATGTGGCCATGAGCGACCCCACGGACCTGGCGGCCATCGACGAGGTCCGTTTCATGACGGGAGATGACGTGAGGACGGTGCTGGTGCGCCCGTCCGCCATCGGGCGGATCCTCGACCGTCGTCACGACTCGCCGGGCCGCGACGCGGGGTTGAGCAACGAGGTGTCGGAGAAGGCCCCTGCCAAGGCCGGCGCCGCGCCCGCGCGCCGCCCGGCGGCGACGGAGCCCGCCGGCGATGCGCCGGTGGTGGCGCTGGTGGATTCCCTGATGAAGGATGCGGTGGTCCGTGGCGCCAGCGACATCCATATCGAGCCGTACGAAGAGAGTGTCCGAATCCGCTTTCGCATCGACGGGTTGCTCCGGGAGATCCTGACGCCGCCTTACGAGATGAAGCTGGCGTTGACCTCCCGTATCAAGGTGCTGGCGGGTCTCGACATCGCCGAACACCGGTTGCCCCAGGATGGACGCCTGAAGCTGGCGGCCGCCGGGGGCGAGGTGGACGTTCGGGTTTCCGTGTTGCCCACGCGTTTCGGTGAGAAGGCGGTGCTGCGGTTGCTGCGGCGATCCGACCTGGTGACCAGCCTCGACCGCCTGGGTCTGGAAGCCCACGACCGGGAACACTTCGACCGGGCCATGAGCAAGCCCTCCGGTATGATCCTGCTCACCGGGCCCACCGGAAGCGGCAAGTCCACCACCCTTTACGGCATGCTGTCGGAGCTCAACCAGCCGGGTGTCAATATCTCGACGGCCGAGGATCCCGTGGAATACCATCTCGCGGGCATCAACCAGGTCCAGACCCACGCCGAGATCGGCCTCACGTTTGCCGCCTGCCTGCGGGCGTTCCTGCGCCAGGATCCCGATATCCTCATGGTCGGCGAGATCCGCGACGCCGACACCGCCCGCATCGCCATCAACGCCGCGCTCACCGGTCACCTCGTGCTCACCACGCTTCACACCAACGATGCACCTTCCAGTGTCTACCGGCTCAGGGATATGGGCGTGGAGCCCTACCTCATCGCCTCCGCCATCACCATGGTGGCGGCCCAGCGGCTGCTGCGCCGGGTGTGCGCCTCTTGCAAGGCGCGGGCGGCGCTGGAGGCAGGCATGCTCACGGCGGCGAAGCGGCAGGCGGAAGAGGTACGCGACGTCGAAGCCTTTCACGGCGCGGGATGTCCTGAATGCCACGGCACGGGCTACCGCGGACGGGTGGCGGTGTATGAGGTCATGACCCTGACCGATGATCTCCGGAAGATGATACTGGGCGGCGGGTCCGCCGGAGAGCTCAAGGCCGCGGCCGTGGACCGGGGCATGCGGACGCTGCGCCAGGCCGCCGTCCGAAAAGTCCGGCAGGGGGTCACCACCGTCGAGGAGGCCCTGCGGGTGACGGAGCCGGATTCCGGCGGCGCCGGGGACGCCGTTCCCCAACCGTCGACGGCCGGGTGATTGCATGGCGGTTTACCGGTGGCAGGGCAGGAACCGCGAGGGAAGGCTCGTGCGGGGGGAGCTGGAGGCAGCCGGCCGCGCCGAGGTCATGGCCGAGCTCCGCCGCCGGCGGATCCGGCCGCTGCCGTCCGGCATCCGGGAAAAGGGCTCGGGATGGACGCGGGGGATCAACGTTCCGGGACTCGCGCCCAGGGTCGGCGCCGACGACATCGTCATGCTGGCGCGGAATTTCGCGGTGATGATCGAGGCCGGCGTGCCCATCGTTGAATGTCTTCAGGTGCTCGCGGACCAGACCGAGAACGGCGTCGTCCGGAAGGCGCTTCAGGCCGTGCGGCTCGATGTGTCCAACGGCATGACGCTGACCGACGCC
>JAPOQB010000451.1 GCA_026710965.1 Deltaproteobacteria bacterium
CGAGCTTGTCGAACAGGATGTGCGCCAACTGCGGCTGGGAGTTCACGTTGAAAGTCTCGCCGGCGTGCTCCTGCACCTTGGCCTGGAGCGAGGTCATGCGTTCGCCCAACTCCCGGTTGAGCCCGCCGAGATAGGCATCGTCCACCAGGATGCCGGCGTGCTCCATGCGCGCCAGCACCTCGGTCAGGGGGAACTCCAGCGTCTGCGCCAGCTCCCAGCTCCCGGCTTCCTTGAGGCGCGCCTCCAGCACCGGCGCCAGCGCCTGCACCGCCACCGCCTCCCCCGCCAGCCCGCGCCGCCGCGCCGCCCGCTCGGGGTCCTCGTCGCCGGGGTTCAGCAGGTCCCCCTGGACGCCGCCGATGGCGTCGGCCGCCGCTCCCTGCGCCTCTACCCGGCTCTCCGTTCTCCCTTCAGCCTCCGTTCTCCCTCCTATCTCCGTTCTCCCTTCAATCTCCGTTCGTCCTGAGCGTAGCGACGCGAAGCGGCGCGAAGTCGAAGGACCCCCCGAAGGACCCTCCCCGTCCAGCTCCGCGTCCAGGTAGCGGCGTACGATGTCCTTGAGCCCGTAGCCGCCACTGGCGCCCGGGTCCAGCAGATAGGCCGCGATTTTGAGATCGCAGCGCACGCCCCGGAGCCGCGCGCCGTGGCGGAGCAGGGCGCCGCACAACGGCTTGGCCTCGTACACCACCTTGGCGGCGTCCTCGGCCGCGAGCACGCCGCCGGGGCCCGCGGCGACGTCGAACGGCAGCACCCCCACCTCGCCGGGCCGCGCGCACAACGCCGCCATGCCGTCGTCCCAGGCCACCGCCAGGGACTCGGCGTCGGGAATGTCCGCGCCGGAGCTCCACCGGGAGATGGACGACGGCCGGATCACCGCCTCCTCCGGCGGCTCGGCGTCCGGCGACAGCGCCAGGAGCCGCTGGTACAGCGTCCGGAACTCGAACGAGGTGAACAGCTTGCGCACCGTCTCCGGATCCCATGGCTGGCGCACGAACAGGCTCTCGCCGGTCTCCAGCGGCACGTCGTCCAGCAGCCGTCCCAGCTTGCGGTTGAGCTTCACCTGGTCGGCGCACTCCTCGATACCCTTGCGGATCTTGGGGGTGAGCTCGGCGGCGTGCTCGATGATGCCCTCGATGTCGCCGTATTTCTTCAGCAGCGTGGCCGCGGTCTTGTCGCCCACGCCGGGGACGCCGGGAAGGTTGTCGGCCTGCTCGCCCTTGAGCGCGGCGAAGTCCGTCCAGCGCTCGGGGCCGACGCCGTAGCGCTCCACCACCATCGCCGGATCGTAGCGGATCATGTCGGTGACGCCCCGCCGGGTCATCAGCACGGTGACGTCGTCGTTGACGAGTTGCAGGCAGTCGCGGTCGCCGCTGACAATGACCATGTGGTGGCCCGCTTCCCGGCCCCGCCGGGCCAGCGTGGCCAGCAGATCGTCGGCCTCGTAGCCCTCCAGCTCCACCACCGGGATACGCAGCGTCTCCAGCAATTCGCGGATGAGAGGAAACTGCTGCCGCAGCGTCTGCGGGGTCTCGCTCCGCCCCGCCTTGTAAGCCGGATACTGTTCCAGCCGAAACTGCGGCTCGCCCTTGTCCCAGCACGCGATGACCGCGTCCGGCCGTTCCTCGCCCTCCAGCTTGATGAGCATCGAGGTAAAGCCGAACACCGCGTTGGTCACCTGCCCGGAGCTGGTGCCGAGGGTTTCCGGCAGGGCGAAAAAGGCGCGGAACGCCAGGGAAT
This sequence comes from Deltaproteobacteria bacterium, assembly GCA_026710965.1. Classification (GTDB taxonomy): domain Bacteria; phylum Desulfobacterota; class Binatia; order UBA9968; family JAJDTQ01; genus JAJDTQ01. The sequence continues at coordinate 1,738 of JAPOQB010000451.1, forward strand.
AGCTGTCCAGCAGAAGGATGCGGTTCTTGGACTTGTCTGTCTTCGAAGCGCCCGGCGCCGAAGTGCCGGGGCTGTCACCCGTCGCGGCCATGCAGTCACTCTACTCCGGTGCGCAAAGGGGGGTCAACACACGTGAAACGGGAGCTGAGATGGCGTCCTGATGGCGCCCTTCGACTTCGCGCCGCTGACGCGGCGCTACGCTCAGGACGAACGGGTTTTATGTGGGTTCTTGACCGGGGCTTGTCCGGGTCCTTGACCGGGTTTTGACCGGGTTCTTGACCGGGCCTTGACCGGGCCTTGACCGGGCCTTGACCGGGCCTTGTCCGGGCCTTGTCCGGGCCTTGACCGGGTTCTTGACCGGGCCTTGTCCGGGTTTCGACCGGGCCTTGTCCCCGTTCGTCCTGAGCGTAGCGACGCGTCAGCGGCGCGAAGTCGAAGGGCGCCATCCGAAGGACGCCATCTCCACACACCGTTCCGATGGGTGTCTTCAGCGCGTTCCGCCAAAACCCCCGATCAGGTTGACATCCGTCCTGCGGTCGTTCAGCACCCCGGCCATCTCCTCGTGCGCGGGACCGTAGAATCCGCCGAGCACACGGCCGTCAGCATCCGAGAAGGCGTTGCCCGCGACGCCGATGCCGTACTCCAGGCTGGACATGCGGAACGGGCTGGACTCATTGCCGACATGCACCGTCAAGTCGTCGAACAGGGCGGTGCCCCGCAGGGTGGACAACTCAACCTGCAGCTCCGCGTCGCCGAAGACCGGCGGCAGCATCGCCTGTCCAAGATCGACGCCGATCAGGGACCCCGACCAGGTGACACCGCCCTGCAACGACCCATGCGTCTCCGCCAGGCTCATGTCCGGCGCCGTCCCGAACGCATCGGCGCTTGCCCGCAGCGTATCGGTCACCTCGACCATCCGTCCGCCCTGGTAGTCAATCGTACGCTCCACGCCCGCGCCCCAGGCGCTGTGGCGGCCCCAGGCTCCGTAGCCGTAGAGCTCCGGCTCGTTCTCGCTGCCCGCCGGGCTGATTTCGTAGCCGATGTCGGCCAGGTACGCGAAGTCCAGCGCCGACGGACCGTACACCTCTGCTCGATCGCGGCAATACGCCATGAGCGAAGTGCAGACCCCGAGGTGGCCCCAGTCGACTTGGCTGCCGGGGGTATGCGGTTCAACCCAGCGGTTGTCCCCGTCCACCCACTGGAACGGCACGGGCTGTCCGCCGTTGGCGCGCATGGCCTCCGGCCCTTCGAACGTGTAGTCCGTCCGGTTGATGTAGCGCGTAAGGGGCTGAACGTCCCAACCGCCTACGCCGATCACATGGCCGACCTCGTGCGCCATTACGCCGGTGTTTTCGACATGGCGCCGCGACAGGTTCAGCGCCCCCAACCATGGCCGGTAGTCGTTGTCGACCTGCTCGCGAGACCGGGCCCCGGCAGAGGAAAACCCGGAGTCGCCCCTGTCGTACACGAAGATGAGAACGTCATCCGCGGGCACGTCCTCGCGAAGCGTCTCCGTTACGAGCTCGTCGTCTTCGTTCTGGAAACCGATCTCTCTCCCTCGCTCGGCGACCCGGGGGCGCAAGTCGTCCTCGATGCGCCAGGACCACGACTTCCCGGCCCGTTCCATCCGCGCCCGGGTCGCCTAGTCGAAAATCGGCGCGAACCGCCAGTCGAACTCGATGTTGAACCTTCCGGCCGGACCGCCCGTCCAACGGCCGTAAGTGATCCCGCCCCGCTCGCCGATGATCTCGACATCATCGGGACGGACGTTGCGCAGTTTGGTGCCGGTCTCGGCGGGATTGCCTCCGGCCATGCCGATCAGCTCCGAGAGCGCACGGGCTCGGTCCTGCACTCGCGCGGGATCCACCGGTGACAGCCCCAAGGCCGCCCGCAACTGCTCCGGTTCGTTCCAGTGGTCCAACAGGTCTTCGGCCGTGGGGTTGTCCCTCTCATGGGTCGGGTGCACATACGCGAAGGCAGGGACCGCGCCGGTCACGGCATAGGACGTCGTGCCGTCCGCCGACACCCTCACCCTGCACGCGGCGCCGCCCGGCGGACACGTCACCACCACGTTCCCGTGCTCCCGCGAATCCCCCGCCGCCACCGTGACAACCCCCGCACGGAGCCCATGCCCCACGGGCAAACCCCATGGTTCATATATCGGCGTCACCGTCGGGACGCCGCCCCTCCTGTCGTAGACCACGGTGCCGTCCGCCATCACGCTCACCATGCAGGCGTTGCCGCCCGGCGGACACGTCACCACCACGTTCCCGTGCTCCCGCGAATCCCCCGCCACAACCGTGAAATCGCCTGGAGGGAGACTGTAGCCCGGCGGCAGGGACGGGACCGGAGTCGCGACCACGCGCGGACTACCCCCGCCACCTCCGCCGCAGCCGGACAGTAACAGTGCGAGGAAAACGGTCGCCCAGGAAGCCGTCGTGTGTGTCCAGTGCGGCCCGTACATGCGTTCCTCCCATGCCGATCTGATATTGTGGCATCTCAAGTCAGTGAGACCCTTCGCGTACTCTCAACTCGCAGCAGGCTCGGGGCGAATGCCGCGGGGGCGCTGAAACCCAGGAGTTCCAGCAGCGTGGACGCCAGGTTGGCGAGGCCGGCATCGGGGGGCGGCGCCAGCTCGTAGCTTCGCCCGGAGAAGTCGCGGATCACGAACCGCACCGGATTGATGGAGTGGGCGGTGCGGAATACCGGCTTGCCGTCTTCGTAGAGGGGCGCGCCGCCCTTGTCGCGCTCCACCATGTCCTCGGAGTTGCCGTGGTCGGCGGTGACGACAAGGCAGCCCCGGGCCGCCTCCACCGCCGCGAGGACCCGGCCGATGGCCGCGTCGATGGCTTCCAGGGCGATGACGGTGGCTTCCATGTTGCCGGTGTGGCCGACCATGTCGCCGCCGGCGAAGTTGGCCCGGATGAAGCGGTGGCGGCCTTCGGTGATGGCGCGGTTGACGGCGTCGGCGGTTTCGGCCGAACGCATCCATGGCCGCTGCTCGAACGGTACCTTGTCCGAGGGAATCTCGACGTACTCTTCCAGGGCGTCGTCGAACTTGCCGGAGCGGTTGCCGTTCCAGAAGTAGGTGACGTGGCCGAACTTCTGGGTTTCCGCGCAGGCGAACTGGGGCACGCCGGACGCCGCCAGGTATTCGCCCAGGGTGCTGCGGATTTCCGGCGGCGCCACCAGGTAGTGTTCGGGTATGCCCAGGTCGCCGTCGTAGAGCATCATGCCGGCGAACGACACGTCCGGCACCCGGCCCCGGTCGAAGCGGTCGAAGCCGGCGCCGGCGGTGAAGGCCCGGGACATCTCCATGGCGCGGTCGCCGCGGAAGTTGAAGAAGATTACGGCGTCGCCGTCCTCGATGGCGGCCACCGGGCTGCCGTCCGGATTTCGCACGGTGAACGCCGGCAACACCTGGTCGCTGATGCCGGACTCCTGCGCGCGGAAGTGCTCCACCGCCGCCGCGGCGCTGGGGAACCCCGCGGCCTCGCCGTGGACGTGAGCGTTCCAGCCCCGCGCGACCATGCTCCAGTCGGCCTCGTACCGGTCCATGGTCACCACCATCCGGCCGCCGCCGGAGGCGATGCGGTAGTCGCGCCCGCCCTGGTCGCGGATGCCGCCGAGCAATGCTTCCAGCCGCTCCAGGTAGAGCAGCGAAGTGCGGTCGGGGACGTCGCGCCCGTCCAGCAGCGCGTGCACGTAGAGCCGCCCCAGCCCGTCATGGTCGGCCCGGCGGATCAGCGCGTGCAGGTGGGCCTCGTGGGAATGTACGTTGCCGTCGGAGAGCAGGCCCATAAGGTGCAAGGCGCCGCCGCCGGACCCGACACGCCCGGTCAGCGTCTTCCAGTAGCCGTCCCAGACGCGTCCGGTGTCGATGGCGCGGTCGACGCACTTGGCGCCCTGGTCGAAGACCCGGCCCGCGCCCATGATGTTGTGGCCCACCTCGGAGTTGCCGATGTCGGCGTCGGAGGGCAGCCCCACCGCGGTGCCGTGGGCCCGTAGGGACGCCACCAGGCCGGCGCGGCGCAGCCGGTCGAGGTTGGGCGTCCGCGCCAGATTCACCGCGTCGAACTCATCCCCGGCGCCAGTGCCGACGCCATCGAGAATCAGAAGGACCACCGGCCCCCCGGGCGCGGGCAGGGTGGCGTGCCCGCGCAGCCGAAGAGGCCCGGGATCGGTACCGTCTTCCATGTTCAAACCCCCCACCTTTCCTCCGTCCGGTTGAGTCTAGGCGTTTTCCACGCTACGGGAAAGTTCATGGGCGTGCGTCCTTCGAAATGGCGTCCTTCGACTTCGCGCCGCTGACGCGGCGCTACGCTCAGGACGAACGGTTGTAAGGAACCTCGCTATGCCTCTCCTGAGCCTGTCGATGGGCTCGGGACGAACGGTTGTGAGGAACCTCACTAAGCCTCTCCTGAGCCTGTCGATGGGCTCGGGACAAACGGTTGTGAGGAACCTCGCTCAGCCTCTCCTGAGCCTGTCGATGGGCTCGGGACGAACGGTTGTGAGGAGCCTCGCTCAGCCTCTCCTGAGTCTGTCGAAGGGCTCGGGACGAACGGTTGTGAGGAACCTCGCTATGCCTCTCCTGGGCCTGTCGATGGGCTCGGGACGAACGGTTGTGGGGAACCTCGCTATGCCTCTCCTGGGCCTGTCGATGGGCTCGGGACGAACGGTTGTGGGGAACCTCGCTATGCCTCTCCTGGGCCTGTCGATGGGCTCGGGACGAACGTAGGAGGATATTCCACCAACCGTTCGTCCTGAGCGTAGCGCCGCGTCAGCGGCGCGAAGTCGAAGGACGTCATTTCATCGCCACTACCTTAAAGGATTACCCTCATGACCGCTTCCACATCCCCCACCCGCCGGCGCGCCGTAGTCATCCGGCACGTGGCTTTCGAAGACCTGGGTTCGTTTGCGGAGCCGCTGGCCCGGCGCGAGTACGGGATCGAGTTCCTCGAGGCCGGCGTGGACGATCTCAGCCGGGCCGAGGCCGCCGGCGCCGACCTGCTCATCGTCCTGGGCGGCCCCATCAGCGCATGCGACGACCGCCAGTACCCCTTTCTGGCGGACGAGGTCCGGATACTGGAGAGCCGGCTCCGCGCCGACCGCGCGACCCTGGGAATCTGCCTCGGGAGCCAGCTCATGGCCCGGGCCCTGGGCGCCCGTGTGTACGGCGCCGGAACGAAGGAGGTCGGCTGGGGCCCCCTGTCCCTGACCGACGCGGGCGGGGCGTCGGCGCTACGCCATCTCGCGCCTCACGAGACCTCGGTGCTGCACTGGCACGGAGACACCTTCGACCTGCCCCGGGACGCCGTCCATCTGGCCGCCACGGACGCCTGCGAGAACCAGGCCTTTCTCTGGGGGACCCGGGGGCTGGCGCTCCAGTTTCATCCGGAGGCCACCGGCGCCGGGTTGGAGCGGTGGTTCATCGGCCACACCCTGGAGATCGAGACGACAGCCGGCATCTCGGTCGCGGCGCTCCGGGCTTCCACGGCCGACGCGGCGCCCCGGCTCGAGCGTCAGGGCCCGGCGTTCTTCGACGAGTGGCTCGCGCAAGTCGGCGCCGGCGCGCCCTCCTGACCCCGCTGCGCCTCCCCGTCACGGAGGATCTCCTCCAGCTCGGTGCGGGTATCGATGTCCTTGGCAAAGGAACGGAGCCGGGTGACCGCCATGGCCACCGGGTGGTCGAAACCGCGGGTGCGGCCCGGCACCATGATCTGCCGGGTCAGCTCGGCGGCGAGATCGGGCACCGTGACCCGCTTCACGCAGTACCTGTAGTACATTCTGAAGATGCCGTAGGGAGCGCCCACGATGCGGCCCGGCCACTGGAACGACGCGATTCGTCTCAGATCATCCGCCAGCCATAGACCCATGACCCGGAGCGTGATGCGGATGATGCGCTCGTAAAGACTGCGGTTGCGAAACCGGTAGGCCAGCATGAGGAACCGGTTGAACCAGTCGAGCCGGACCGCGTCGGGCCGGAAAATCAGCAGATGACCGGGATACAGGTTCAGCAGCGGACCGTCGGGTGAAGGCCGCATGGGATAGCTGGGCTTCCAGCCGCTGACACCCATTTCGTCGGGGTCGGCGGCGATCATCTGCCACCAAAGGCCGCTGTCCGCTTGCGGCCGGTACGATACGTCCAGCAGTTCCCGGAAATCCGCGGCCGTCGGCAGGATGTCGCAGGCGGACACGGCGACGGGCCGGTGCGGATAACGCTCGGTGAGGATACGGGTCAACCCGGTGACGGTGGCGAGCAGGTCCCCGGTGGTGTCCCATATCTCACAGTCCACCAGGTCATGGTAGATCCGCCGCGGCCCCACGAGAATGGGCTTCTCGAACCGCGCGCTCTCGCGTATCCGCTCCACCAGCTCGCCGGCGATGCACCGCCCGGACGGGAGCTTCACCGCGCCCTTGAACCCCCGCAACAGGTCGTCGGCCGTGAATCCGTCGGGGATCGTTTCCACCCGATCGTTGCCGCCGGCGAGAATGATTATCGGCAACAGGTCGCTCATTCCGGTCTTGCTCCGACTGCAATTATGCCTTCGCGGGCCGCTGCTCTCAAGGCCCTTTCTTTACCACGATGTTTTGAAAAAGCATCGCCGACCTGTTACTCAAAAGGGAGACGCTACACGATGCCCGGAGCCGCGGCTACGCGGGCCAACTCCGGCCGCCGGGAGCATGATGCCGACCTTCATCAAATGCCCCACTTGCCATACCGAGACGCCGTGGACGGATAACCCGCACCGGCCCTTTTGCTCGGAACGCTGCCGCTTTGTGGACCTCGGAGCCTGGGCGGACGGCAAGTACCGTATCGTCGGCGAGGACCGCGAGGACGAATCGCTGCCCGCCGACGAAGCGGACCGTCAGTGAACTTCAACTCGATAGGACTCCGGGAAGCTTATTCATGCCGATACATCCCACAGCCGTGGTGGATCCACGGGCCGAAATCCATCCCGAAGCCGAGCTCGGACCTTACGTCGTCATCGACGGACCGGTGAAGATCGGGGCCGGAACCCGTCTCTTGCCTCATGCGGTGGTCATGGGCTGGACGGAGATCGGCGAAGGCAACGAGGTCCATAGCGGGGCAGTGCTGGGCGACGCACCCCAGGACCTGTCCTACCGCGGGGCCAAGTCGTACCTTCGCATCGGCGACCGCAACGTGTTTCGGGAGGGCGTCCAGGTCCACCGGGGCACCGCCACGGAAACCACCACGGTCATCGGCGATGACAACTTCCTGATGGCCAACAGCCACGTGGCGCACAACTGCCAATTGGGCAACCGCATCATCATGACCAACAATTCGGTGGTGGGCGGCTTCGTCGAGGTCGGCGACCGCGCGGTGCTGTCGGCGAGCTGCGCGGTGCACCAGTTCGTCCGTATCGGACAGGTGGCCATCATGCGCGGCATGAGCGCCACCAGCCGGGACGTGCCGCCGTTCTCCATCATCGACTGGCAGCATACCGTGCGCGGGTTGAACGTCGTGGGA
>JAPOQB010000528.1 GCA_026710965.1 Deltaproteobacteria bacterium
ACCAGGAGACCATTGAACCAGGGACTCCCCTCCAGCACGAAGCAGTAGAAGGCCACGACGTTCCAGTAGGAAGGGAACCCCAGGAAGTGGTGGTCCGGGGTCTTGGCGTTGGTTTGCGAGAAGCCGTAGGCGCTGGCCAGCAAGGGCAGGCAGACGAGCCACCACCCGTGACCAGCCGGCAACAGCTCCGCCCATAGCAGCAGAAAGCACGGAACGACGACGTAGTTGAGGTAGTCGACGATGTCGTCGAGGCGTGCACCGTCCAACCCGGGGACCACCTCCTTGACCCTCGCCGCCCGTGCGAACGTCCCGTCGGTGGCGTCCAGCAGGAGCGCCAGGCCCATGAGCGCCAGCGCTTCGCGATAACGCCCCTCGGCCACCATCGCCAGGGTGAACACCGCCACGACCGCCCCGAGGGCCGTGTAAAGGTGCACCAGCCACGCAAGCAGCCGTCGCAAGATATCTCCCTGTGTCATTGCAGGGGCGGTGTTCGAACCGGCCCGAGCGCGAACAAGTGGTCTAGTTCTTGGTGGCGGAGTAGCTGGACCGGGTACGCAGCCGTTGGATCCACGCGGCCACGTTCTTGAAATCGGGATCGAGGGGCACGTCGAAGCGTTCCAGCAGCCCGATGTCGGGCATGTAGGCGATGTCGGCGAGACTGAACGAGCCGGCCAGGTATTCCCGCCCTTGCAGTTGTTTTTCGACTACTGCGAAGCCGGCGCCAATGTTCGCGTGAGCCTCCCGGATGAGGGCCGCATCACGTTCGTCTTCCGGCTTTCGGTACTCGTGAATCAACGTGACGAAGTGAGGATTGAGCCGGTTGTCGCGGTAGTCCTCCATCAGGCGAGCCCGGGCGCGATCCTCCGAGCCGGCGGGAAGCAATGGCGGGTGCGGGTACTCGTCCTCCAGGTATTCGTTGATCACGGTGGAGTCGTAGACGATGAAGCCGTCGTCATCCAGGGCGGGCACTTGACCGAAGGGATGGATCTTCAAATATTCCGGATCCTTCTGCTCCTTCTTGGTCAGGTCGATCACGATGCTCTCGAATTCCAGCCCCTTCTCCAGCAGCGCGATCCGCACCTTCAACGAGTTCGTTGAAGGTGGAAAGTGGTAGAGTTTCATGCGCCCAACCTCCTGAATTCTTCCCCACGGCCTCTCTGCGGGACGATAGCACAAACGGGGAGACACGACTATACATTAATGAAATTCGGGCGCGTACTGATTACGCTACGTGAAACAGTACGACTTGGGACCCTTGCTCAGGCCATTTGCCCGCGTCTCTGGCACGATTGAGGGCGTGACGACATGCGATTGAGTACCCCCGCGTCAAACCGGCAGGTCAAGTTTCCTGATACTCTCGATGTAGTCCCCGATACCCCGCTCCAGGTCGTACTGCGGCGAATAGCCCAGTTGCTCCCGGGCCTTGCCGATGTCGAAGATGCAGTAGCTTTGCTTGTAACCCTCGCGGAAATCGAGGCCGGGGCCGATGTCGAGGCTGGAGTCGGGAAAGTGACGTTTCAGCACCGCGGCAAAGTCCTTGAGGGTGACTCCCCGGCCGGTGCCGATGTTGAAGGTTCCCTGGGTCAGGCCCTCTGCGTTCAGCGCCAGGACGATGGAGTGGGCGACATCGCCGACGTAGACCACGTCGTTCCGCTGGTCGCCGCCGCGGGGGATCGAGAACTCCCGCCCTGCCATGGCGTCTTCGATGACCTTGCCGTAAAGGGCGAGGACGCCGTGGCGGGCCAGCTTGCCCGGACCGTAAATCGACGGGTAGCGCAATGCCACGAAGTCTACGCCGTAGCGCTTGCGGTAGTAGTTGCCCAGGGTCTCCGAGCAGACCTTGGTCACGCCGTACATGTCCGCCGGGTTGGGTGGAAGGGATTCGTCCAGCGGCACGAATTCCGGATGGCCGTGCTTTCCGCGGACGTCGCCGATGAACGCGTTGGAGCTGGTGTAGACCACGCGTTGGATGTCGCCGGCGCGGGCGGCTTCCAGTACGTTCAGGGTTCCGTCCACGCCGATGGCAATGGCCAGGGCAGGGTTGGCCTCGGCCGGGCCGGGCATGAGCGCCGCCATATGCACGATGTGGGTAATGCCGTGGGCCGCCACCACCTCCCTGAGCGCGGCGCCGTCCAGGATGTCTCCCGTGACCACGTCCACATCGGCCGCGATGTCCGCGATCAGGGACATATCCACCCGGTTGTCCAGCAGCACGGGCCGCTGCCCCCGGGACACGAGGAGGCGCGCGGTGGCCGCGCCGTTCACTCCGGTTCCGCCGGTAATCAGGATCTTCATTTCATCCAACGCTTAGCCGCTTACGGGGCCTCATGCAATACGTTATAGTTTAAGCCATGATGTATCGGACCCAGCCGTCCTACGGTTCGTTCAGCTTCGGTGGTCCGGTCACGCCGGCGGTCAAGTGGCTGCTGATCGTCAACCTCGTCGTCTTCGTCTTTCAGCTTCCCTACCTCGGGGGGCCCCCGCTGCTGTGGATCTTCGGCCTGGTCCCGCAACTCGTCTGGAACGAGCTCCATATCTGGCAGCTCTTCACCTACCAGTTCCTCCATTTCGGGCTGTTCCACATCCTGTTCAACATGCTGGCCCTGTGGATGTTCGGGTGCGACCTGGAGCGGAGCTGGGGATCGCGGTTCTTCCTGAAGTTCTACTGGGTGGCCGTGGTGGGAGGCGGCCTGTGCGTGCTGTTTCTCGAACCCAACCAGGCCATACCCACCATCGGCGCCTCCGCGGGCATCTACGGCGTGCTGCTGGCGTACGGGCGGCTCTATCCCAACAACGTGATCTACCTCTACCTGCTGTTCCCCATCAAGATGAAGTACTTCGTGCTCATCATCGGGGCCATTGCGTTCTTTTCGTCCATCAGCCCCGGCAACTCCGGCATCTCCCACCTGGGGCACCTCGGCGGCATGCTGTTCGGCTACCTCTACCTCAAATGGGGCCACATGCTGAGCCCGAGACGCTCCTTTGCCACTGCCCGGCGCGAGTACTACCGGTTCCGGCTGGCCCGCCTCAAGCGGCGATTCCGTGTCATCGACGGAAAGAAGCAGGACGACGAGCCGCCGACGCTGCACTGATCCTCCGCCGGCCCTGGAAGGGGGCAAGTCATTCCCCTGTATCGGGGCGGCGTGACTTCTTGATGGCGCCCCGTTTGAGCTTGTCGTCGAGGCGGCGCTGCCGCGCTGCCGCCGTGGGCCTGGTGGGCCGGCGTGGCGCCGGTTTCTCCGCGGCCTTGCGGATCAGCTTGACCAGCCGCTCCAGGGCGTCCTCGCGGTTGCGCAGTTGGTCGCGGTAACGCCGGGCCTCGATAGTCAACACTCCGCGCTTGTCCACCCTCGCGCCGCCGAGACGCAGGAGACGTTCCCGTACCGCTTCGGGCAGCGAGGGGGAATCGACGATCCTGAACCGGAGCTGTACGGCACTGGAGGTCTTGTTCACGTTCTGCCCGCCGGGGCCCGAGGCCCGGATGAAGCGCTCTTCGAGCTCGCGCTCATCCAGCGTGATGCGGCTGGTGATTCTCAGCATCGGTTCTCTCTTCGCCGGTCCGTTCGCCCGCTTGTATCCCGCCCGGTTTCCGGCAACATCTCTTGTGTAACAGATACGGAAAACCAGCCCTACCGCGCCCCGTGAGCGGTCCGGGGCAGAGTGGCTCAAGGAGGACGAATGCGCATCATCCGAACGGTTCTCATGATCATCGGCGCGGTGGCGACCCTGGCCGCCGCCGGCGTCGTGGCGGCGGTGGTTTTCTTCTCGATGTACAAGCCGCCGGTGCCCGACAAGACGGTCCTTACCCTGGACCTGGACCGCAACGTCGTCGAATACGGCTCCGGGAAACTGACGCCCTGGAGCGCCTTCGGGAAGGCCGGGCCGGAGCTTTGGGAAATCGTCGCCGCCATCGAACGGGCAGCCGCGGACGAGCGCGTCGTGGGCCTGGCGGCCCGGGTCGGTTCCTCGAGCATGGGGCTGGCGCGGATTCAGGAACTGCGCGACGCGATCCGCACCTTCCGCCGGTCCGGCAAGCCGGCCTACGCCTTCGCCGAATCCTTCGGCGAGTTCGGCCCGGGCAACGGCGCCTTCTATCTCGCCGCGGCATTCGAGAAGATCTACCTGCTGCCGTCCGGAGACGTGGGCCTCACCGGCCTGCTGGCGCAGAGCTACTTTCTCAAGGGCGCCCTGGACAAGCTCGACGTCAAGTACTCGCTGGAGCAGCGGGAGGAGTACAAGGGCATCAAGGAGATGTTCGCCGAGGACGGTTTCACCGCCGCGCAAAGAGCAGCCCTCACCCGTATCCTGGAATCCCTGACGGAGCAGTTGACCGCGGGAATCGCCGGGGGCCGCGGACTCTCCCACGCCGCGGTGGGGGACTTGATGCTGCGGGCGCCCTTTTCGGCCCAGGACGCGTTGGCGGCGAAGTTGGTGGACGGGCTGCACTACCGCGACGAGGTGGACGACCTGATCCGCGAAAGGCTTGGGGCCGACGTTGCCTTTCTGCCCCTGTCCCGGTACCGGCGGCGGTTGGAAGAGAAGGACGGCGACGCGACCACCGTTGCATTGATCTACGGTCTGGGTCAGGTCCATCGGGGACGCAGCCGCTACCGCACCCTTGCCGGGGAGAATTCCATGGGCTCGGACAGCGTCGCCCGGGCCTTCCGCCGGGCCGCGGACGATGACGACGTGCGGGCCATCATCTTTCGCGTCGACAGCCCGGGCGGCTCCTATGTGGCTTCGGATGTGATCTGGCGCGAGGTACGCCAGGCGCGGAAAAAGGGCAAGCCCGTGATCGTATCCATGGGCAACGTGGCAGGCTCCGGCGGTTACTTCGTCGCCGCCCCGGCCGACCGTATCGTGGCCCAACCCGCGACCCTCACCGGATCCATCGGCGTGGCGGCCGGCAAGCTCGTGACCCGGGGCCTCTGGGACAAGCTCGGGGTGTCCTGGGATCAGGTGGCCGGCAATACCAACGCCACGTTCTGGAGCACCCTCCAGGACTACGATCCGGACCAGCGGAACCGCCTGGGACACCTGCTCGACGTCGCCTACGATGACTTCGTATCCAAAGTCGCCCAGGGCCGGAAGCTGTCCCGGGAAGAGGTGAGGGCGGTAGCCAAGGGACGCGTATGGACCGGCGCCGACGCCAGGGAAAAGGGACTGGTGGATGAGTTGGGCGGCTACGCGGCCACGCTCCGCGCCGTCCGGGAAGCCGCCGGACTCGAACCCGACGCCGCCATCCGGCTACGTCTGTTTCCCCGCCGGGAATCCACGCTACGGCTTCTTGTCGAGGAGCTGACCGGGTATGGAAACAGCGAAATCGAATTCCCGGAGCCTCACCTGATCAGGGGGATTGTCGAGCGCTTCGGACTTTTGGCGAACCGGCCTCGTTCCCGGCAGTTCGACGGTCACCGAAATGTGCTCGAGATGCCGTTGCCGGCGCGGCTCCGATAGAGGGCGGCGCCGCACGCCTCGACTGGTGTGTAACGGTGGTCGATGTAGCGAAGTCTTGACATTTGGCGTCAACGGCAACCCACGGGTTGACACGGGAAAGCGCGCTTTGTTAGGAGCCTTTCCGAGCGGGTACGAAACCACTTCGCCAGGTTCGCAGCGCCCGCCCACGCACCATGCTTGACGCAATCAGGGTCCTTGAGCTCGGGCACATCGTGGCCGGCCCCACGGCGGGTCTCATCCTGGCCGCGTTGGGAGCCGACGTCATCAAGGTGGAGCGGCCGGGCAGCGGCGATCAGGCCCGCTTCAGCCGCGGCAACCAGGGCTACTTCCTGGCCTTCAACGGCAACAAGCGAAGCATCGCCCTGGATCTCAAGGCGCCGCGCGGCCGGGAGGCCTTCGAGCGCCTCCTGCGCACGGCCGATGTGCTCATCGACAACTACGGTCCCGGCGTGCTGGAGCGCATGGACCTGGGGTACGATGCGCTGCAACGCATCAAGCCGGGGCTGCTTCATTGCGGCATCAAGGGGTTCCTGCCCGGTCCCTACGACCAACGCAACCTGCTGGACGAGCCGGCGCAGATGATGGGCGGGCTGGCCTACATGACCGGCCCCCCGGGGATGCCGCTGCGGGCCGGCGCGTCGGTGGTGGACCTGACCGGCGCCATGTTCAGCGTCATCGGGATCCTCGCGGCGCTGCTCCGGCGCGGACGCGACGGCGAGGGCAACGACATGCGGGTGGGGCTGTTCGAGACCGCTGTGTTCCTGGTTTCCCAGCACATCGCCAAGGCCGGCATCTCGGGAGAAGTGCCGGCCCCCATGACCGAGCGCGGCGTGGGGCAGGACCTGGGATGGGGCATCTACCGGGTGTTCGAGACCCGGGACCGGCGTCACGTGTTCATCGGAGTCACCAGCGACGTCCAGTGGGAGGCCTACTGCAAGGAATTCGGACTTGCCGACCTGTGGGCCGAGGAAGCACTGCGCAACAACGCCGGCCGGCGGGCGGAGTTCGCACGCTTGACCCGTCGCACTGAAGAGCTGGTGCGCACGTTGGAGTTCCGCGACATCGTCCCCCGGCTCGAATCGGTCAACATTCCCCACGCCCCCATCAACACCCCAACGGATCTGTTCGAACACCCTCATCTCAAGCAACGCGGCCATATGACCGAACTGACAGCTCCGGACGGGACCTCGTCTCCGCTGCCCGGCCTGCCGGTGGAATTTCGCCATTCGGAACCGCCGCGCCGGACCGATCCGCCGCTGCTGGGCGAGCATACGGTTTCCTTGCTGCGGGAATTGGGCTATTCGGAAGAGGAGATATCCGCCATCACCGGTCCCGATGGGTCCGGCCGGTCTTCATCGAAAGAGAACCAGGAGAACACATGACAGCGGACCAGCAGGTGGACATGTCGCAAGTGGACGCCGCCATCGACGCGTGGAAGGCGGTGACGGAGGGAATGACCGGGACGATCGTCGAGGAACGCCAGCCGTGGGTGAGCTCGGTGACGGAGGATTCCATCAAGCACTTCGCCTACGGCACCGACGACGACAATCCCCTGTGGGCAGACCCCGCCTACGCGGCCGGGACGGCACACGGCCGGACCCCGGCTCCGCCGGCGTTCGTGATCGTCAACCGCTATCCGATCCTTCACGGCGCGCCGGTGAAGGCACCGCTGGCATCCCTCATCGGCGGCGTGGAGGTGGAGTGGTTCGGGCACGTGTACGCCGGCGACACTCTGAGCTCCGAACCGCGCCAGAAGGAGTTCTTCGAGAAGCGCAACAAGGACGGCCGGCGGCTCAACTTCGTCATCTCGGAGATCGACTACCGCAACCACGAGGACGCCCTGGTGGCCAGAGCCACCGGGACCATGATCATGGCCACCCAAATCGGCCTTCAGACCATGATGGAACACGAGGTGCCGCGCTATGACACCGGCGACCTGGAACGGCTGGAGGGCACCTGGCGCAACGAATACCGCCGCGGCGCGGACACTCTCTTCTTCGAGGATGTGGAGGTCGGCAGCGAGATCCCGCCCATCGTCCGCGGTCCCCTGACCATCGGTGACATGGTGGCCTGGAACGCCGCCATCGGCCCCTCCTACAAGGCCGGCCGCTGGGGCTATCTCGACCTCAGCAAGGCCATGCACACCGCCATGGTGAACCCGGTGACGGGATTTCCGGTCAAGTACTCGCAGCAGCACGAGGACGGCAACATGGCCGCCGGCCGCGGCATGCCGGCGCCCTTTGACAACGGCGTCATGCGGTTCGCGTGGGTGGCGCCGCTGGTGACCAACTGGATGGGCGACGACGGCTTCCTCAAGCGCTTGAAGGTGCAGGTGGCCCGTCCCGGCCTGTACGGCGACCTGACCACGTACTCGGGCCGCGTCACGGCCAAGGACGAAGACACCGAGACCGTGACTCTGGAACTGACCGGAACCCGGCAGGGCGAGGTGGTGAACACCCGTGGCAACGCCGACGTGATCCTGCCAAAAAGAACCTGACAGAAGGGGGACAGAGACCGTGGACAATCATGAGAACGGGCTCCCGGCCCGCTGGGACATTGAGACCGACGTACTGGTGGTAGGCTTCGGATTCGCCGGCGGCGTTTCCGCGGTGGCGGCGGCGGACGACGGCGCCGAGGTCACCATCGTGGAAAAGATGCCCAACCCCGGCGGAATCTCGATCCTCGCGGGCGGCGGCATCGCCACCGCGCTGGACGAGAACCAGGCCTTCGAGTATCTGCAGCACACCAACGCCGGCCGGACACCCGACGACGTGCTGCGGGCCCTGGCCAAGGGCATGACGGAGATGAAGGACTTCGTCAAGGACCTGGTCAAGGAGACCCCCTTCGAGCTGGAAGAGCAGCGAAACGGCGGCACCTATCCCTTCCCCGGCGGCGAGGGGCTGGACGGCTTCAAGATCGCACCCATGGAGGGCTACCAGGGCTTTGCGTGGGCCAAGGGCCTGCGCGGCGGCGCGCGCCTGTTCAAGGTGCTGCTGGACAACGTGGAGGCCCGGCGCAACATCTCCGTACGGCTGGCCACGCCCGCCAGGCGGCTCGTCCGGGACCCGGAGCACGGCATCGTCGGCCTCGTGGCCGAGCACCAGGGCGAGGAAATCGCCATCAAGGCGCGGCAGGGAGTGATCCTGGCTTGCGGCGGGTTCGAGAACAACGAGGAGATGAAGCGCAACTATTTCGAGGCCATGCCGGTGTACACACTCTTCACCGGCAATACCGGCGACGGCATCACCATGGCCCAGGACGTGGGCGCGTCGATGTGGCACATGTGGCACTTTCACGGCAGCTACGGCTTCAAGTACCCTGAGTTCCCGCTGGCCTTCCGCCACTGCTTCCGGGGCCCCCGCAAGGATGACTGGGTGATGCCGTGGATCGCGGTGGACAAGTACGGGCGCCGGTTCATGAACGAGTATCCGCCGGCGGTCCAGGACACCGGCCATCGGGCGCTGGAGTTCTACGACGCCGACAAGCAGGAGTTCCCGCGCATCCCCGCCTACCTGGTGTACGACGAGAAGGGCCGCAAGCTGGGCCCGGTGGGACAGCCCACGGTGCACGACGAGAGCGTCTCCTACGACTGGAGCGAGGACAACCTGGCCGAAGTGGACCGGGGATGGATCAAGAAGGCCGGCAGCCTGGACGAGATCGCCGGGATGACCCCCGCCGCGGACGCCGCGACACTCGTCGCCACGGTGGAAGAATGGAACCAGGTGTGCGCCGGCGGCGGCACCGACCGCTACCACCGCCTGCCCGGAACCCGGCTGTCCATCGATACGCCCCCGTTCTACCTCATGGAGGTTTGGCCCATCGTCTCCAATACTCAGGGCGGCCCGGTGCACGATGCCGAGCAGCACGTGATGGACGTGCGCAACGACCCCATCCCACGACTCTTTTCCGCCGGGGAGTGCGGCTCGTCGTTCGGGCATCTGTACCTGGAGGCGGGCAACATCACCGAATGCTTCGTCACGGGACGTATAGCCGGTCGCAACGCGGCTGGATTGGATCCGTGGAAGGGTTAATGATTTTAGCTGGTTATGCCGTAACCGTGATCTAGTGTCTCATGTTTGACTACTTCGGCTCGCTGTTCGCCGGCCTCGCGGCCGTGCTGCCCTTTTCGGCGGCGGGGCAGGAACCCTTCGTGTTCATGATGGTGGGCATCGCCATCGGCTTTGCGGTGGGGATCCTGCCGGGTCTCGGCGGGGCCACCACGCTGGCCCTGATGCTGCCGTTCATCTACAAGATGGACCCCACCACGGCCTTCGCGTTCCTGCTGGGGAGCCACGCGGTCACCGCCACCACCGGCGACATCACCTCGGTGCTGTTCGGGGTGCCGGGCGAGGGCATCACCGCGGCCACCATCGTCGACGGTCATGCCATGGCCAAGCGGGGAGAGGCGGGCCGCGCCTTGGGAGCGGCGCTCATGAGCTCCCTGATAGGCGCCATCTTCGGCGCTTTCGCGCTCGCACTCGCCATCCCCATCGTCCAACCGCTGGTGCTCTCCATCGGCGCCCCCGAGTTCCTGATGCTCAGCCTCCTGGGCATCACCTTCCTGGCGTCCCTGAGCGGCGGCAATCTTGCCAAGGGCCTCACCGCCGGCGGCTTCGGCCTGGTCCTGGCGATGGTGGGGCTGGACGCCATCACCAGCGTGTCCCGCTACACCCTGGAGCCCATCCTCGGCAGCCAGAACGTCCTGTTCCTGTGGGACGGCCTCTCCCTGGTGGCCGTGACCGTGGGACTCTTCGCCATCCCGGAGATCATCGAGCTGGGGACCCAGGGAAGCAGTATCGCCCGGGACGCCCCCAGCGCCCTGGGCGGGGTGATGCAAGGCGTGCGGGACACGTTCCGCCACTGGAAGCTGGTGCTCCGGTGCAGCGCCATCGGCACCTACATCGGGCTGATCCCGGGGCTGGGCGGCGGTCCGGCCCAGTGGGTGGCCTACGCCCACGCGGTGCAGAGCGGCTCGGACCAGGCCCGCTTCGGCCAAGGCGCCGTGGAAGGGGTCCTCGGACCCGGCGCCGCCAACAACTCCAAGGAAGGC
>JAPOQB010000564.1 GCA_026710965.1 Deltaproteobacteria bacterium
CATGGCAGACACTTCCGAGCTGGATCCCGTCAAGTACGAGATGTTCCTGCACCGCCTCTGGGCCATCGGCGAGGAAGGGCGTTCGTCCATCCAGAAGGTGACGGCCTCGCCCATCGTGGCCCAGGGGGGCGAGTGCATGGCGTCGTTCTACACCGCCGAGGGCGAGATGATCCTGGCCTGCTCCGGCCACCTGCGGTTCGCCGCCGCCACCTCGGACGCCATCAAGAAGGTCATCGAGTGGTACGGCGAGAGCCCGGGCTTCTTCGACGGCGACCAGCTCTTCTTCAACGATCCCTACATCGCCGGCGCGCACACCTACGACATGCTGATCATGAAGCCCATCTTCCATGACGGCGTGCTCACCAACTGGATCGCATCGAGCATTCACACCGCGGACACGGGAGGCTCCATGCGGGGCGTGGCCACGGAGATCTACCACGAGGGCATCCGCATCCAGGGCGCCAAGGTGGTGGAGAAAGGCGAGTTCCGGGAAGACGCGTTCCGCTGCCTGACGCAGCAGTGCCGGGACCCGGAGTACGTCGGCCAGGACATCCGCTCGCAGATCGCCTCCAACAACGTGTGCGCCCGGGGATTCCTGGAGCTGGTGGAGAAGTTCGGCCTGGACTTCATCGAGCTGGCGGGGAAGAAGGTCATCGAGGACTCCGAGCGCATGGCCCGGGCGCGGCTCCGGAGCCTGCCGGACGGCAACTGGACGTCGGTGATTCCCGGCACCGCCTGGGACCGCAGGGGCGGCGGGGTCAAGCCCTACCACGTGGTGTGCCGGCTGGAGAAGAAGGCCGAGGAGATGCATCTCGACTTCAGCGGCACCAGCGACCAGATGAACGACATGTCCAACTCCACGCTGGCGGGCACCATGGCCCAGTTGGCGGTGGCGCTCACGGACTTCCTGTTCTGGGACGTTCCCTGGAGCGACGGCAAGTTCAAGCCCGTCTCCGTCACCATCCCCGAGGGCAGCATCCTCAACTGTCGGTTCCCGGCGGCCTGCGGCAACGCGCCGGCGGTGGGGGTCACGGCCAAGGTGGCGCTCCACGACTGCATCTCGCGCATGCTCTACACCGGCGGCAGCGACGACATCAACGCCGCCTGGCAGAGCATCTGGTACGGCGGCGGGCCGCTGGCCTTCTACGGCGGCCACAACCGCGAGGGACTGGTAACCGCCCAGGGTCTCTACGACGGCCACGGCGCCGGCTTCGGCGCCACGCCGGTACGGGACGGCGTCCCCTGCGGCGGCAACATGAACATCCCCGGGGGCGGAGTCAGCGACATCGAGCGCATCGAAATGCAGTACCCGTTCATCTACTTCACCCGGAACCACCACGTGGACGGCGGCGGCGCCGGCCAGAACGCCGGCGGCACCGGCAGCTACCGGATCTACATGATCTACGGGACCCAGGACTGCAGCGTGAACTACCCGCCCTACGGCTGCATGCCGGAGGGCGCGGGCCTGTTCGGCGGCTACCCCACCGGCATCGGCGGCACCCGGGCGGTGTTCCACACCGACGGCGAGTCCCTGATGGAGCGGTTGCGCGGCGGGGAATACCCCACCCAACCCGGGCAACTCGAGCCCGAGGGCTGGGGCACGCTGGCCCATCCGGAGCAGATCCAGGGACGTGTGCCGCTTCCCGAGTATTGCATCGTCGCCGACTTCGTGGGCGGCGGCGGCGGCTTCGGCGACCCCGTGGAGCGGGAACCGGAGAAGGTCCGGCGGGACATCCGCGTGGGCGTGACCTCGCGGCGCATCGCCGAGGAGGTTTTCGGGGTGGTCGTGACAGCCGACGGCTCGGTGGACGCCGAAGGCACCGCAGCTCGGCGCGAGGCCATTCGCGCCGAGCGCCTGGCCCTGGGCGCGCCGCTTGCGGGCGCCACCAGCACCGTGCCCAATGGAGCCCAGGCCGAGCCCGAGGACACGGACGAGCTGCGCTTCCATCCGTGCATGGCCATCGCCGGGGAGGACGGCCGGCAGGTCATCCGCTGCACCCGGTGCGGCCACCGCTACTGCGAGGCCACGGACAACTACAAGCGCTACGCCCTCATGCGAAAACGCGACCTGGAAGAACTCTCGGGAGAGCAAGTGCCGTCCGGCGAGCCCTACATCGCCAGCTTCATCGAGTACTACTGCCCCGGTTGCGCGACGATGCTGCAGGTGGATACGTTCTGCCCGGAACTGGACGACGAGAACGCGCCGGTGCGGGATTTCGGGCTGGAAGCTTAGGATAGCTCCAATCGATTACCGCGGAGCAAGATGGCGCCCTTCGACTTCGCTCCGCTACGCTCAGGACGAACGGTGAAGTCAAGGAAACGTTGGCGAAAAATCCGTTCGCCCTGAGCCCTTCGACAAGCTCAGGACAGGCTACGCGGAGCGAAGTCGAAGGGCGCCGGCACAACTGATCAGAGCCTTCCCAGGTCACCCCTTCAGGAAATCGACCGCCCGGCGGTCATAGACCTCGCCGGCGTCCCACATGAGCATGTGGCAGGCCTTGTCGATGATCTCCAGCCGGAGGTCGGGCATCAACTCCTTGAGCTTGGCGCACTTCTCGGCCGCCTGGTTGCGGTCCTGCTTGCCGTAGAGCATCAGCAGCGGCGGCTGTATTTCCATGAGCCGCTCCCACAGCCGCGGGCCTTCCCGCTTGGGCTCCACCACCCGTTGCCGCTCCAGGAACGCCTCGAGATTCCGGCCCAGGCTCAGGCTGTGGCGCTTCTCCAGCACCTCGGGCGTGATCAGCTCCTTGTGGTAGAGGTTCGACTCCAGGAGCTTCCGGCTGTCTTCCAGGGTCGGCGGCGCGTCGGTGCTCTCGCTGCTGGCGTGGGCGGGCGGGGGGAAATCCGGCAGTCCCTGCAGCAGGCTGCCGCTGCACACCACCAGCACCTTGGCCACGCGGTCCGGGTGGTCCAGGGCGGTCTGCACCACGATGCCGCCGGCCTGGGAGTGGCCAACCAGCGCCGCCTGCTCCGCGTCGATGGCGCTCAGGAACCGCGGCAGGAACCCGACCCGGTAGGCCAGCGTATGGTCCTCCGGAACATCGGACAGACCGAAGCCCGGCTGATCGTACGCCACCCCGCGGAAACCCGCGTCCGCAAGGGGGTCCAGGTGGCGTTCGAACACGTCCGCGGACGAGCCCAGGGAAGCGCCGTGCAGCATAACCACCGGCAACCCCGTCCCCTTCTCCAAGTAACGGATCTTGAGACCGTCTACCGTAACTTCGCGTTCCATATGCCTGTCCTCCATTGACGATGAACCGATATACAAGTGGCCTGTACCACACTCGCGATGGTACAGGCCACCGATTCAGCCCTCGCCGGAGCTCTTGCCAACTCACGTCGCCGCCCAGCATGACGGCGCGATCATGCTTCGCGCCATCACCCGAGTTCAGACGGGCAACCCGGGCCACGCCCTCGCCAACAACGCACCCGCTCGCGTGAACCCGCCCACGACGCCCGCGCACGGTCACCCCGACCCGCCCCGCTGTTCATCGCCACGACGCGTAGACGCAGCGCGACACCCCGCCGGCACTCGCCGCCGTTGCGCCGTCTTGACGCCGCCCCATTCGGGAGTTAGCTTTTTAATCAGAGTGATGATTCGACACTAACC
>JAPOQB010000370.1 GCA_026710965.1 Deltaproteobacteria bacterium
CCACGGGCGGCTTCCTCGAAGGCCAGCGCAATATCGTGCTCGTCGGCGGAACCGGCACCGGCAAGACCCATCTCGCCGTCGCCGTCGCGCGCTCCTGCATCCGAAAGGGCGCCCGAGGCCGCTGCTACAACGTCGTCGACCTGGTCAACCACCTCGAGGCCGAGCTTCGTGCCGGGCGCCAGGGGCGTACCGCAGAGCAGCTCGTCCGACGCGACTTCGTCATCCTCGACGAGCTCGGCTACCTGCCCTTCGCTCAGGCCGGCGGGCAGCTGCTCTTCCACCTCATGAGCCGGCTCTACGAGAGAACCTCCACCGTCATCACCACCAACCTCGCCTTCGGCGAGTGGCCGTCCGTCTTCGGCGACCCAAAGATGACCACGGCGCTCCTCGACCGTCTCACCCATCACTGCGAGATCATCGAGACCGGCAACGAAAGCTGGCGCTTCAAAAACCGCTCCTGATCCGGCACCGGCCTCCCCTGCGGCCCGGTTGCCCCGGTGGGCCAACAGGGACCCCCCACGCGGCTTCGCTTCGCGTAACGCAAGGCGCTACACGAAGCCGCGCGGGTCGCCCTATTGGCTACCGGGACAACCTCCGCCGTGCCTCTCAGGGGGGTCAATTTTGCACGCCGATAGGGGGGCATTATTGAAAGCCGATTGACACTTCGAGGGTGCCGATCTGCCCCAGCACCCCGGTGACGAGGATATTTCGCATGGCCAGGAGTTAGCCCGGGTTCCGTGCGACTCTTACGGGCTCCGGGCCGGTGGGCCCTGTCTTCCACGGGTGGCAAACGCGTCCTCGGGCTGGCGGCTCCTGGCCTACCAGCGGGCCGTCGTCCGAAGCCCCACCGCGTGCGTGGCCTCCCGATCGTCGTTTGCGGCCTCGCGCCGCACCGCTTCGAGCGACAAGAGAAGGGACACCCGGTGGTGGTTTGCGAGCCCGAGCCGCCAGCCCAGGCGATAGTCGCGGCTCGTCCGCGAGAGCCCGAACCCGATCTCCGGCGTGCCCACGAAGCGGTCCCCGAACATCGCAATACCGTAGCCGAGCCGCGCCTCGAGCCGGCGGCGATCCGGCTCGTCCGGGCCGTCGTCGTTAATCGCAAGGCCCGCCATGTGCGTGCGTCCGAGCAGCGCGTCGGCACCGCCCGAGGCCGCGGCGCCGATCGTCTGGCGAAGCGAGGCCGACGGTCCGATCTCCGAGCCCGGCGCCGGATCCCAGGCGAGCGAGCCCGCGAAGCCCCGCTCACGGAAATCGCCGTCGGCATGGCTCAGCAACGCGCGCCCCCGAATCTCCGCCGAGAGACCCCATGACGGCTCCTCCCAGGCAAGGCCGCCGCCGACATCGGTCCCGAAGCCGGTCTCCGCGTCGCCGCCGTCGTGGCGCATGCCGATCTCGAAGCGCGGCACCAGGCCGCCGGCGCCCGCCGCCGGCGCGTGCCACGTCCCCTCCAGGCCAAGACGAAGGCGCGTCACGTCCGCGTCCGCCGCCACGAGGTTGCCGCTGGAGGCCCGGGCGGAGTCCGTGCTCGTGCGTACCGCCATCCCGTCGGCGGTTGCGGCAAGCTCGACGCCGCCCCCGGCGGGTACGGTCAGCAACACCCCACGCAGGCCCACGGCGCCCATTGTGAGCGTCGTGTCGGTCTCGATCGGCCCGGCCCTGGCCGGTGTCAGGGTGAAGCGTCCGGCGCCGTGGCCCGCGATGCCCCAGAGCGACAACCGCTCGTTCACCTCGTAGCGCCCGTAGGGGTAGACGCCGGTCAGCGACGAGCTCACCTCTCCGGTGCCTGCCGGGCTGCGATACTCACCCTTGCCGCGGGAATGGGCGATGGCCAGCCCCGCCAACGTCCGGCCCTGCGTCCAGTCCGCGCCCAGGGTGGCGGTGCGCACCGCGCCGTCGAGGCTGAGGTCGCCCTCACGCCCGGCGAAGGAGGAAATCGCCCCCCGGCCCCACAGGGCGCCGAAGCCCTCTTGCGCCGAGCCCCCCGTCAGCGCGAAGGACGAGTCCGTCAGGAAGTCCCGAGGCATGACCGCGCGCGATCGGAAGCCACGGTATTGATCTGCGTGGACGTCCGCGCGTAACCACTCCGACGGCGCCAGGAGACCGGTTTCCGCTTCGCGTGCTGCGTCGGCCTCCGCTGGAGTCAAGCTGCCGCCGATGCGCTGGCCGGCAAGCATCGCCGCGACGCCCGGCGTGCGGTCAGCCCGCAGGCGGCTCTCCACCGCGTCGATCACCTGGTCCGCCACCGAGCGTCCGAAGCGCGCGAGCCACGCCTGCGGCATCGCGTCGGAGTTGCGGATCGTGCCCGTGGCTTCCCCGTCCTCGATGCGCGTGTCCGCCGACTGGCCGGAGAGCGTCAGGGTCAGCGTCTCGGCGCCCTCGTTGTGGCTGTCGTCGAGCACCGGGACCGCGACCGTCTTCACCGTCTCGCCGGCCTTGAAGATGAGGGTATCGGCGGTCGCTGTATAGTCGGCCCCGGCCGTGGCGCTGCCGTCGGCGGTCGCGTAATCCACCGAGGTCTCCTTGCTCAGCGCGCGGCTCAGGCTGACAACGAAATCCAGCGTCGCGCCCGTGGCCTCCTGCACCTCCGCGTCCGCCACCGAGAACGACGCCGGCCCCGGCACGATCCTGGCGATGCCGTAAGCGAGCGCCTTTCCGTCCTCGGTGCAAATCGCGGCGGCCTGGCTGCACGGAGCGCCCCCCGCTAGCACCAGCGTCACCGCTTCGTGCGAAGACGGCGCTACCGTGATGGTCCAGAGATCGCTCCGGCGCTTTGCCCGAGTGACCCGCCGCACGGCGCCGCCCGTGACGGCGATGGCCCTGTTCTGAAGCACCCTGTAGCTGTTGCGGATTGGCTCACTGAAGCGGAGCCGCACGGTGAACGTGCCGGAGGCCTTGTGGGCCTGCGGCACGGATTCCCAGGTGGCCGTCAGGGCTCCCTGCAGAGACCGCCTCATGTTGCCGGAGGGCATTTCCGTCTGCTGCACCACGGTGTTCGACGCGGCGTTGTCGCGCGTGTGGTTGTTGGCGCCCGTTGCCGTCAGGCCCTCGCCGACTCCCTTGACCGTGCTGGCGCGGAGCTGGATCGTCACCGGCATTCCCAGCACGCTCGGCGTCACGCGCACTTTGTAGGTTCCGCCGTTCCAGGTCTCGACGGCCATCACGGTCCCGTTGGTGATGTCGAAGTCGGCCGCCTCCAGTCCCTGGACCGCTTCCGTGAGGACTGCGCGCAGGTTCGGATCGGTGAAAAACAGCTCCATCACGAACGGACCGGCCACCCGGTCGATGCCGTCCCAGTCCTCCTCATGCACAGCCCCCGACAGGGAGGCGTTCAACGGTCTGGCGTTGCCGTTGGGCACCTGTGCCTTCAGCTGCGGCGATACCGCCACCACCGTGTTGCCGACGCGCATGCGCATCTCGTATGTCCGGGCCGATCCGCGAAACAGTCCCGCGTCGGTGAATTGGATGCATGCCATCCCGCCCGTGCAGGATGTGAAGTTGTCGCCGCGCCCGACTTCGGCCCACCTGCTGAATGGCTCGGGATAATCCCAGAAGTACCTGGCTCGTTCTTCGATCACGAGAT
The DNA here is from genome assembly GCA_026710965.1 of Deltaproteobacteria bacterium. GTDB lineage: Bacteria > Desulfobacterota > Binatia > UBA9968 > JAJDTQ01 > JAJDTQ01. The sequence continues at coordinate 3,581 of JAPOQB010000370.1, forward strand.
CGCTGGATGCCGGCACCTCTACCGGACGCTCCCAGCAGATGTCGAGTTCCGCCTCCCGCCCGTAGCCCTCCGTCGATCCGAGCCGGGCCCCGCATTGTGCGATCGATCCGGTCGGCTCTGGACCGGATTCTCCGCCATATCCGCGGGCGGTAAACTTTAGCGCGAGTTGAGAGGCTCCGGTGGTGCCTACCGCGTCGTCCCATACCGTATGGTCAGTGCTGAGGCGCGTAAACGTGTCGATGGTCCAGCCGGTCTGGCCACCGGCATCGTCATCGTCGGAGTACGTCCCTCTGAGCACAAAGGCATCGTCTTCCGTCGTCGCCGTGCTCCTCACCACGATTGAATAGATGGAGCTCGCCTGGAGGATCACCGGGTTCGGGGCAGTGAAGGTCTGTATTCCTGTTCCATGTGATTCCGGATTGTCCAGGACTGCAAGCGAGGACACGGGTTCCCAGCTGGTGTTGGCGTCGTAAATGGAGACGGTCGGGGTGATGTGGGCCTTCCATTGTTCGATGTCCAGGTCGACGGCGCTCAGCAGCCAGTCAGCATCCGACGGACCGGTCACGAACGAAATGGCGAGTACGTATTCATCCTCAGCCCGGAGCTTGTCTGGGGTCGGGTTCTCCGAGTCTGTCGTCTGCCTTGGCGGGTCTGTCATCTGCGTCATGTTGGACACGAGCGTGACCGGGGCTTGTGCGAAGGCCAGCGGCCCTGACAGGCACCCCGCGACGCCGACAAAAAGAACAGATAAAAGCGGAAATAGCCGAAAAAACTCGACTCTCTTCAAGGCTTGTCTGAATGTACTTCCGGCAGTTATACTCGACTCTTTTCCGTCAACACATCCGGTCTTACGGTTCTCCTTCCGCATAGCCCGACTCTCCCAGCGATACACGAACGCCGAGCTAAATACTTCATTTTAGTGGGATTTTCTAATGCCAACCACCGCGCGATGTATGCTAAACGAGCATATCGACAAGACCACTTCCGAGGGAATCCGTCATTAGTGCGTTGTTACGTTCTTGCGGTTTTTTGCAAAATACTGCTTTCTTGTCCGGAATCTCAAAGAATATTAGCAAATCTATAAGAGGAATCGTTGCCGCTGCTGAAACACTGGCGTCAATTCGGCTTCAACGTTCCGCATGGGTCGCGTGATCCCGGTCTCGGTGAACATGGCGAGATCGACAGGCCGCAGGTTTGGGGCGGCACGAGGCCGTCCGGCACTCTGCAGGCGGAAGAGGAGGAGCAGCGTGCGCTGGAAGAAGGTGAAGTTGTCGTTTGAGAGGATGAAGAGGAGCGTCGCGCCGTCAGTCGGTAGAAAGTTCGGCGCGGTAAGATAGCCCAGCGTTTCGACCGCCCCGTCGCCTACGAGCCAGCTGGTGCGGGTGCCGCCCTCCCGCTTCAGGCCCTGCGCCAGCATCAGGATGCGCCTGTCGGGAAGCGGCGCGAGCGCCTCGCCCCCGCCGCTGGCGGGCGCACGCGCGATGGCCTCGGGCGCCGAGAAGGGCACGGGCCGAATCTGCGCGCCGCCGGTCTCCGCCGGGTAGCGTCAGACCCGGTGCTGACGCTCGAAGATCACCGGCCAGTCTGTTGTTCGGCATCGCCGTATGGCCCCCGGAACCGAGTCAAATCAACGTGTTAGCACGCCGATCGGCGTCCAATCTGCGGGCTTAACAACAGCCGAGGCGGTCATTAGGGTACCCTCGTGCGTGCTTAAGACCATGCAAGGCAAGCAATGCGTAGAGGGGGCGAGGGGGCTGGCATGAAACTCCCTGCGTTCCCATCAGACGCGTTGGTAACTATGTGGGGAAGAGCCGGGATGTGATTGAAATAATCGCCATAATACAGAGTATTAGACAGATAGTCCGAATCCCTCTTGGGCACCATCACCCCGTTTCGCGCGTTCCCATCTATTCCCAATTCTATCCCTGTTTTAGCAGCACAGAGCCTTTTTGTGCTTGGCCATTCCGGCCGCTTTCTGTGGATTCCCGCCGGCTGCGTTGGTGAAGATGGGGGAAGGGCCCCCGCCCTGCGTTCGGGGGTGATCTTGGCCCGGAATTCTCCGTGGGGTCTTGGTGACCTGGAGAGGAGGCGGCTGAGGCAACTCGGGGAAGAGAACCGGCGTCCGAGACGCCTGGCTTGGCGGATGAGCGTTCCGAGTGCGAAGGTGGCGAAGGGACTGACGTGCGATGCGGCCATCCGATACTCAAACAAGCTTGAAACTGGATCACTCCATCGGGACCGACCGGTTGGGTTCCGCATCGTTCGTGCCCAGGTCGCCGGGCGCTCAAGCGCCGCGCGCGAAAAAGAGGTGCATGATCTGAAGAGCGATTGGTAATCGGAGGGAAGCAGAATGGAGCGTGAGACGACCCGCCTCGAAGCCCAGGACATATCGGCTTTGGTGAAGAGGCTTGCGGCCGAATCCTGCGACGTCGCCCACGTCGGCATCTTCGACTTGAATGCCACCTTTCGCGAGCGCCGCGTCAGGGTCGCGGATCTCACCGGGGTGTTCGGGACGGGTGGATCATTCGTGAACGTCGTGCACCAATGGGACACCGGAGAGCAGGTCTTCGGTGCCGGACCCTTTGTCGGCGAGCCGGTCGCGATCGATCCCGGATCGCTCCGTCCCTATCCCTTCGAGCCCAATGCGTGCGCCCTTGTCGCCGACTACGTCGGCCCCTCCGCTGATACCTCGCCAAGACGGCTGTTGGAGCGACTGGTCGCGAAAGCCCACGACCGGGGTTTCGGTGTGCGCGCCGCCTTCGAGTTCGAGTTCCTGGCGCTCGACGACGATGCCGAGTCCCTGAGAGAGTCGGGATTTCAAACTCTCAACATGTTTGCCAAGGACAACCGTTGCTGGGCTGGAGAGAGTGCGGCAATCTGCGCGGAGCTCGTGGCGGAATTGGAACAGACTCTCGTTCGAGGTGATATCGATATTCTGGCGCTCGGTCTCGAGCTGGGGCCTGGGTGTTTTGAAGCAACTCTCGGCCATACGGATCCGTTACGCGCGGCGGATAATGCGGCTTTCTTCAAGCTCTTTACGAAGGCGTTTTTCCGTCGGAAAGGCAAGACAGCGTCGTTCATGGCGCAGCTTGGTGGCGATTCTCCGGGCTTGTCGGGCCATATTCATCTGTCGTTGATCGACCGCGAAACGGGCAAAGATCTCTTTCCCGATCCGGCCGATGACAAAGGCATGAGCCAGCTCTTCCGGTCCTTCGTTGCGGGATTGGTCGTGCTCGCCCCCGAAGCGATGCCGCTGACCCACCACACGGCCAATTCTTACCGCCGCCACGCCCCGCAGAACTGGGCGCCGAAATCGGCGTCATGGGCCGTGCAGAACTATGCTGCCGCAGTCCGCGTGGTCCCGGAGCCGGCAGAGCGTTGCCGGCTCGAGTACCGGCTTCCCGGCTCCGACATCAACCCCTTCCTCGCCCTGGCCTTCGTGCTGGGCGCGGGTCTCTGGGGCCTCGACGCCGATGCCGAACTGCCGCCGGAATTGACGGGTGGGGGACCCGGACTTAGGGTGCCCGGGGGCGCGGCGCTGCCCCACGATCTCTTCGAGGCCATCGACCGTCTTGCCCGCTCCGAGCGCGCGCCCGAGATCTGGGGAGAGACATTCGTGCAGTACCTTGTTGAAGTCTGCCGCCACGAAGAGGCTGCATTACGCCGCGAAACCAGTGCCGCCGAGCGCGCCAGATACCTCGAAGTCGTGTAGGGCTCACCACGACGATGAGTGACCTGCAAGACTATTTGAACGACCCCGAACGCGACGGGCTGGTCGACGACGTTCGCAAGAAAATCGACACGCTCGAAATCGACGCCATCTATTACCAGTATATTTCGATCACCGGCCGCATCATGGGAAAGATGATACCGGCCAGGCATTGGGAACGCTCGGCCCGAGAGGGGATGCAGACCTGGATCGGCGGAGTCGCCAACGTCTTCGCAGACAGGGATGGAAACCTGATCGGGTTTCCCCCGAATGCCTCCGAGCTTCTGGCCCTCCCCGACCCCGAAACATTCTGCCAGCTTCCCTGGAACAAGCGCGTCGCCAGGGTTTTCTGCACCGTGTTTTTCAGCCGGGAAGACCCGGAGCGCCCCGAAGAATTCCTCGACTCGGACTCACGCGGGAATCTGCGGCGCATCCACGACACGTTCCGGGAGGATCACGACGGCCTGCACATGAGGGTCGGCTGCGAGCCCGAAATGTTGTGGCTGAAGCCTGGCGACGGGGAGAAACCCTATTACGAGACGACCAAGCCCTACGCCTACCACATCGATCAGTTCGAGCAGCTGGAGGAGGTCTGGCTGAAGCTCTACGAGTACGGGATTGCGATGGGCCTCGACATGATCCAGGCGGATCACGAGGACGCGCCCGGCATGATCGAGATGAATTTTCAGTATGACGACGCGTTGCGCACCAGCGACCGCCTGACCACCTACCGGCAGCTCTGCGCGCAGGTCGCGCGCGAGTGCGGGCTCATCGCGGTGTTCATGTCCAAGCCTTACATGAGCCTGTCCGGCAACGGCTGCCACCATAACCTGTCGCTCTGGCGGGGCGGCGAGGACACGGTCCAGTCGCTCGGACGCCAGGGCCAGCCGGCGATGGACGACGTGTTCACCTACCGCGAGGGCGGCACCAACGAATTCGAGAACCCGAACCACGCCTGGATGCCGTCGGAGCTCGGGCGACACGCGCTGGGCGGCATGCTCGCGCACCTCAATGCGCTGGTCGCGATCGGCTCGTCCACGGTGAACTCCTACCGGCGGCTGAACGACACCGGCCTGTGGGCGCCGGTCGGCGCGGGGTGGGGCCTGCAGAACAGGTCCTGCGCCGTTCGCGTCTCGAGCCCGGACCGGCTCGAGTTCCGCTGCGTGGACAGCATGGTCAATCCCTACCTGATGCAGGCGGCGCTGTTGAAGGCCATGGACGACGGTATCAGGAACCGGATCGACCCCGGAGAGCCTGAAGATCGAAACTTCGTCGATCTGCTGAACGCGGGAGAAGACATCGAGCGGATCCCCACCACGCTGCGCGATTCGCTCGACGCACTGGCGGATGACGACGTGATCAAGTCCGCCCTCCCCGGAGACCTCTACAGGGTCTACGATTGGTACAAGCGCGACGAATGGAACAAGTTCATCTGGCAAGTCTCCGACTGGGATGTGAACATGTACCTGGATTGCTTGCCTTGACGGGGTGGGGAAGAAGCGCAGATGGCATTCGAGCTTACGCCCGCACAGGTAGACCAATTCAATGAAGACGGCTTTCTGGTCGTCGACAAGCTGATCGACGACGAGACGGTCGAGGCGGTGAGCGAGCGCTACGAAAAGCTCTTTCGCGGAGAATTTGAAACCGGAATCCTGCCGGACGAAGTCAACTGGCAGGAGGGTAAGAGCGATCCTTCCCTGACCCGGCAAATTTGCAACGCCTGGAAGGCGGATCGAACGATCGCGTCAGTGGTCATGAGGGCCGACCTGGCCAGGGCGATCGCGACACTGGGCGGCTGGCCGGGCGCGCGCTTGATGGTCGATAACGTACTGTGGAAGCCGCCCGGCACGCGACCGCTGGCTCTTCACCAGGACAACGCCTACTTGCGGTGGTTCCAGCCGACGGAGTTGCTGAGCTGCTGGATGGCGCTCGACGACACCAGGGCCGAAGCCGGGACGCTCGAATTCGTGCGCGGATCGCACCGATGGCACCATTCGCAGCCCGAAGGCGAGTTCCACGGCCCCAAGGAATACCGCAAGTATATGGAGCAGGCCGCGGCCAAGGAGGGAGTCGAGCCGGATATCGTCTACGTGGAGGTTCCTAAGGGCGGCGGCTCCTTCCATCACGGTTGGACCTGGCACGGCTCGGGCGACAACACGGCAACGGTTCCCCGCCGTTCACTCGTGCTGCACGCCATGCGCAGCGATACGCACTACGTTCCTGACCACCTGGGGCAGGGTGTCGGCTCGATCTACAGCCGCTACAAGCGGCTCGGCGACAACACCATCGACGAAAATTACTTTCCGATACTCTGGAGCCGCGACGGCTATCGAACCCCGGATATCGACACGTTCCTGATTGGCGCGAACACCTGAGCCTGTGCCGGCCGAGGACCCGAAGCGCCTTGACTTGTGAGGCGGCGCGGTTGACCCACGACAGCCGTCTAATCTCGATAATTGGAACGACAACCACAACACGCAATGGAGAGGGGAAACATGTCAGCAGCAGACAAGCTGGGTGGATATGCCAGCGGCTTCAGCGGTCTGAACGCCGAAGAGATCGCCGCCAACGTGACGGACGACTACAAACTTCTGGACAAGGACGGAGCCGTCTACGGAAAGGGCGACCTGCCGGGCTACATCGCCGAGCTGAGAAAGGTCGGCGACAGGATGGACATCACCGATGTCGTGGTCGAGGGCGGCACCGCGTGGTGCAAGTGGCAGGTCGGCGACATTGTCGGGGCCGGCATGATCAGTTTCGGTGAAGAGGGCGTCACGCAGGAGCAGTTGTTCTATTTCTGATGGGGAAGGGGCCCCACGCCGCGCGATCGGCGCCGGATCGCGAACCACGCATCGCGCGGCGCCGAGTCGGCGCGCGCTTGCCTGCCAATTCGATGGCACCTAATCTGCCGAACTGAAATTGAGCCGTGTGCCGGCGCCGGTCTGTGAGGGAGTGTAATCATGGCGCGAGACCCCAAGTACGACATCCTCTTCGAGCCCATCCGGTTCGGTCCGAAGACGATGAAGAACCGCTTCTATCAGGTGCCGCATTGCAACGGTGCCGGGTCGGAGCGGCCGGGCACGCAGGCCACGTTTCGGGAAATGAAGGCCGAAGGCGGCTGGGGCGGCGTCTGTACGGAGGCTTGCTCGATCGACTACGAGGCCGACACCTCGCCGAGTGTTCTGGCCTGTCTCTGGGACGACGGCGACATCATCAATCTGCGGCACATGTGCGACAGCCTGCACAAGTGGGATGCGCTCGCCGGTGTCGAGCTTTGGCATATGGGCTCGGCGGTGGCGAACCTGGACACGCGGACCGCACCATCATCTCCCACGCAATCGACCTCGGACTGGTCGATCGCCACTTATTCGCACGAACCCGACGAAGCCGAGATCCTCGAGCTCCAGGATATGTACGTCGAGGCCGCAAAACGGGCCGTGCAGGCCGGCTTCGACATCGTGTACGTCTACGGCTCCCACGGCGTCTTGCCGGTGCAGTTCCTGTCACGCTTCTACAACAAGCGGACAGACAGGTACGGCGGGTCCTTCGAGAACCGCGCGCGCTTCTGGCTGGAAACGATCGAGAAGGTGAAAGGTGCCGTCGGCCACGAATGCGCGATCGCCGTACGCATCTCGATCGACCAGATTATGGGGCCGGACGGCGTGCAGGCGGAGGATGACGGCATCGGGTTCATCGAGCTCGCCACCCAGTGCGGCCTGGTGGATCTGTGGGACGTGAACGTCTCCACGTTCAGCGAGTGGGGCGAGGATGCCGGCCCGTCGCGCTTCTACAAGGTAAATCACCAGGCGCCCTTCACGAAGCACGTCAAGAGCGTCGCCAAGGTGCCGGTGATCAACGTGGGGCGCTTCACCAGTCCGGACGACATGCTGCAGGTGATCAGCTCCGGGCAGGCGGACATCATCGGCGGCGCCCGCCCCTCGATTGCCGATCCCTTCCTGCCCCAGAAGATCGAGGAAGGACGGCTCGACGAAATTCGCGAGTGCATCGGCTGCAATATCTGCATCTCGAGGTGGGAGCGGGGCTCTCCGCTGGTTTGCACGCAGAACCCCGTCGCCAACGAGGAATACCGCCGCGGTTGGCACCCGGAAAAATTCGATCACGTCGAAGACGCCGGATCGGTTCTCGTCGTCGGTGCGGGGCCCGCCGGGACCGAATGCGCCCGTGTCCTGGGCCAACGCGGCTACGACGTCCATGTCTGCGAAGCAGAGTCGGAAATCGGTGGACACGTGCGCGACGTCATGCGCTATCCGGGCATGGCGGAATGGGGGCGCATCACCAGTTACCGGCAGGCTCAACTCGACAAGCTCAAGAACGTCGAGGTGCACACGGGCGCCCGCCTCGAATCGGACGACGTGTTGACATACGGCGCCGACAAGGTGGTGCTCTGCACGGGCTCCCTGTGGGCGGAAGACGGCTTCAGCCACATCACGATGGCGCCGGTCCCCGGCATCGATGCGGCGGCGACGCACTTCGCAACGCCCGAGCAGGTCATGGCGGGCAAGGAAGTCGGCGAGCGCGTCGTCATACTCGATGCCGACGGGTACTTCACCGGCGTGAGCCTGGCGGAGATGCTGGCCGACCGGGGCAAGCAGGTGTCGATCGTCACGCAGTTCTCCGAGGCCGCGCCCTTGATGGAGTACACCCTCGAAGCCCCCAACCTGCATCGCATGCTGCACGAGAAGAGCATCACCCAATATGGCGGCACGTGGGTCGAAGAATGCGATCCAGGCAATGTTGTGAAGGTGAAGCTCTTCAGCCTCTCCCGGGACGGCTACAAGCGCACCGCCGAGCCTCGACCCGGCGAGCATGTGCGGAGGATGGGGGAGGAGACCAAGACCATCGACGCGGACACCGTGATCCTGGTCACGGCCCGCCTTGCGAACAACCAGCTCTACAAGTCGCTCTGGGAGCGGCGCGACAAATGGGAAGAAGAAGGAATTGCCGGAATCTACCAGGCCGGCGATTGCTATGCGCCGCGGCTCACCGGGGACGCGATCTTCGACGGACATCGCATTGCCCGCGAGCTCGAATCGAAAAACCCGCAGCGGCCGCAGCCCTACCTTCGCGAGCGCATGATCTGGGGACGAGATAACGAGGGCGTGACTGCGAACTAGCTGTGGTCAATTCCCCGCAAGAGGCCGAAGCGCGCGAATGCCCTCAAACGCTGCGCATCGCGGTGGTCATGAAGGACCGGAGACGGGCGACGTCCGGTCGGCTACAATCCGAATCACGAATTGCGGGCCTCTCTGCTGTCGCGTGAGCGGCCCGCAACGCTGAGCATCATGGCAACATCATCAATCACGGGAGGTCTTGCCCCATGAAGGCAAACATCACACGGCGTAAATTTATGGCGGCAACGGGTGGCGTTGCCGCGGGCTTGACCGCCTTCGGCGCGACGCCCTCCAAGGTCTTCGCCGATGAGAAAACGGTCAAGATCGGCTTTCTCGCGGCGCTGACGGGCGATGCCGCGGGCTGGGGTCTTCCGGGACTCTACGGGGTCGAGATTTGGGCGGAGCAGATCAACGCCGCCGGCGGCCTCGAAA
>JAPOQB010000778.1 GCA_026710965.1 Deltaproteobacteria bacterium
GCGCCGGTGGCCTGCTTCTGGACCGGGCCCAAGGTGGTGCCGGAGAGCGTCACCGTGGACCACATGGCGGAGGTGGGTGAAAGGATGGGACACCGGCTGCTGTTCTGGGACAACTACCCGGTCAACGACCTCACCATGTCCGACGAGATGCACATCGGCCCCCTCACCGGCCGGGACCCGCGGCTGCCGGAACGGGTCCACGGGCACCTGGCCAACCCGTTGCTGCAGGAGGAGCTGAGCTTCATCCCGTTGGCCACCTGCTTCGACTATGCGCGGGACCCGAAGGCCTACGACCCGGAAACGAGTTGGGAGGCGGTGGTGACGGAGCGGTTCGGCGCGGCCGGCCTGGAGCACTGGCGCGCGCTCAGGCTGTTCTGCGAAAAGGACGCGGACACCGCGGGAGCAGCGACTTTCTCGGAGCCGGAGCGCGCCGCGCTGGCAGCGGCCCATGGCTACCTGCTGGCCCACCGGAGCGAAGGATGGTGCCGGGAACTCGAGCCGTGGCGGGAGAGATTGGAGCACGCGCTCCGGTAGAGACATGGAAGACAAGACCGTCACCACCCGCGAGATCCTGGACACGCTGAACGAGGTCCGTTCCCGGACCCTGGGTCTGGTAGAGGACCTCTCCGGCGATCAGCTCACGGTGCCCATGCTGAACATCGTCAATCCCCCGCTCTGGGAGCTCGGCCATGTGTCCTGGTTCCACGAGCGCTGGGCGTTGCGGCATCTGCGCGGCCGCGACCCCATCATCGCCAACGGCGACGAGCTCTACGACTCCGCGGCCGTACACCATGACACCCGCTGGGTGCTGGCGCTGCCGCCGCTGAAAGAAACCCTCGCCTACAAGGAGCGCATCCTCCGGCGGATCACCGAGGAGCTGCCCGCCGAGCGGCTGAGCCCGGAGGAGACCTACTTCCACAAGCTGGTGATCTTTCACGAAGACATGCACGCGGAGGCCATGACCTACACGCGCCAGACCCTGTCCTACCCGCCGCCGCCGTTCGCCGCCGGGCGCGCGGCGCCACAAGGCGGCGCCTGCCCCGGCGACGTGGAGATGCCGGGCGGCCGGTTCATTCTCGGCGGCAGCCCGGACCTCCCCTTCGTCTTCGACAACGAGAAGTGGGGCCACCCGGTGACCGTGGCGCCCTACCGCATCGCCCGCGCCCCGGTGACCAACGAGGAGTTCGCCCGGTTCGCGGACGACAACGGCTACGAGGACCCGCGGTGGTGGAGCGCCGAGGGCTGGAGCTGGCGGCAAGCCGAAGGCGGCACGCACCCCGTCTACTGGCGACGGGAAGCCCCGGGACGCTGGCGGGAACGGATCTTCGACCGCTGGGGGCCGCTTCAGCCGGAGCTGCCGGTGATCCACGTCAACTGGTACGAGGCCGAGGCGTACTGCCGATGGGCGGGCCGCCGGCTGGTCACGGAAGCGGAGTGGGAGATGGCCGCGGCGGTGGACCCCGCCGGCACGGACCCGGCTGCCGCCAAGCGCAGCTACCCCTGGGGCGAAGCGCCTCCCGACCTGTCCCACGGCAACCTCGACTGGGGCGGCGGCGGCCGGTTGCCGGTGGATGCGCTCTCGGCGGGCGACAGCGCCGCCGGCTGCCGGCAGATGATCGGCAACGTCTGGGAGTGGACCGCCGACGCCTTCCACCCCTACCCCGGCTTCGTACGGGACCCGTACAAGGAATACTCGGAGCCTTGGTTCGGCGACCGCAAGGTGCTGCGCGGCGGCTGCTGGGCCACCCGCTCCCACCTGATCCGCAACACCTGGCGGAACTTCTACACCCCGGACCGGCGGGGCGACCTCGCCGGTTTTCGGGCGTGGGGGGCGGGGGGGCGGCGGAGGGGGAGGGGGGGGCTCCA
>JAPOQB010000402.1 GCA_026710965.1 Deltaproteobacteria bacterium
CCCGGCGCTTCGCGGGGCATCTCGCCGATGCCTTCGAGCGCCGCGATGCGCTCGCCGGTCGCGGCCTGGAGCTGCCCCTTGAGTTCGCCGGCGTCGTCGGTCACGAGCTCGGCGCGGTCGCGAGCGCGGCTGATCTCGACGTAGAACGATTTCTGCGTCGTCAGGTGCGGGTGCCTGGCCTCCATCGCCGCGATCACGTTGTCCACCGTGCGGCCCTGGAACGCATGAACGGTCGACGCCCAGGCATGGTCGAGATGGCGCAGTTGCGGGTCGTTCCTGCCCAGCTCAAGCTTCCTTCCGTCCTCCAATTGGAACGTGACCCGCCCGTTCGCCAACGAGACCACCTCCGCGGTGCGGCTGTTGACGAGCCCGAGACCCGCGTCATTGCGGGTCCAGCGGATGCGGTCCCCGGCGCGCAGATCGATCTCCTCCGCCCGGTAGACCTCGGTTCCGCCCTTGCGGCCGCCCACCTCACCCGGCTTCCACGCGACGGTCCCGCCGTCCCCGTGTTCCAGCGTTACCGACCGGGCCTCGTGATCGACGCCTGCGACGCGGCGCTCGTCGCCCTTCTCGACGCCCAGACGCTTGTACGAACGATGGAAGGCGACCACGTCGCCGGGCGCATAGTTGCCGACAAGGGCCTTCTCGGCATTGGTGTAGCCCTTCGAGACCAGCCGCTGGGAGACCATGGCAGGGCCTCGGATGCGGCCTTCCCGCACCAGGCGCTCGCGGATGTGGCCGTTGATCGCCACGCGGAGCTCGTGGCTCGGCGCCATGACGCCCGTGTTCTCACGGATCTCGGGGGAGAGCGCGAGCCAGCGCGCGGCCACCGCGCCCGCGATGTTGTCCGCCTTCACCTGGGCGACGTTGGAGCCGAGCTTCTCGAAGGCGCGTTGGATGTCCCCCTTGAGGCTCGCCTCGACCGCTTCCTTGAGGGCGGGATCGCGCTGGCGCATGATCTCGTCCATGACCGCGGTCTTCATGCCCGCGGCCTGAAGCTGTGCGAAGGGTTTCCCCGCGTCGACGGCGTCAAGCTGCTTCGCGTCGCCCACCAGCACCACCCGCGGGATGCGGAACGCGTTCGCCACGCGCAGCAGGTCCCGGGCCTGCACGGTCGAGGCCAGCGAACCCTCGTCCACCACCAGGATCGTCCTGGCGAACGCCGCCCGCATCCGGCGCTCGCCTTTTCCCGTGAGCCTGCCCTCGGCGACGCCGGTGTTGCGGGCAAGGAACCCTTGCAGGGTTTCGGACTCGATGCCCGCCTCCGACGCAAGCGTCTTCACCGCCGATGCGGAGGGCGCCAAGCCCGCCACGCGCCAGCCCTTCTTCTCCGCGAGCGTCCGCACCCGGTCGAGCATGGTGGTCTTCCCCGTCCCGGCATAGCCCTGAACTCCGACCACGCGGTCCCTGGATGACAGGATGAGCTGCACGGCGTCCCTCTGTCCTGCCGTGAGCGGTCCCCGGTGGAGGTACGCCTGGACCGCCCAGCTCCGCATCGGAGCGCGTCCCTGGCCTTCGCCCGAGCGCATCAGCGCGATGGTCTCGCGCTCCTCGCCCACGGTCCGGTCCGTGGCGAGCGCGTCCTGGGCGCCGGGGAGGCTCACGGCATGCAACGCGCTAGCCCTTTCCAGGGCCGCCACCTCCCGCTCCGCCTCGGCCATGGCCACGCGTCCCGGCGCATGCGCGAGCGCGGAGGCCAGGAGATCGGCGCGGGCGAACACCGCCTGGCGCTCCGAATGGTGTGCCATCGCCCACGCAACGGCCTCCGCAGCCGGTCCCCGACCAGGCGCGATTGCCGGCTCCCGCCCCTCCATCACGGGCGCGGCCACCTTCGACGCCGCCCCTTGAGCGAGCCCTTTGGCGTCAAACCCGAGGTCCGCCGCCTGCTTCCCCCAGACTCCCCGGAGCGCGTCGCGGTCGACATCGCGCTTCGCGGCCCGGGTCATCAGCGCCGCGCGCTCGGCGATGCGGGGATTCTCGCCGGTGGCGCCGAGATTCCGCTCCGCCATCGCCGCCTCTATCTCGGCGCGGCGTGTGGAGAAAGCTTCGATTACCTCGCGCGAAACGCCCGCGATCTCGAAGCGTCCGTCCGCATGGGTCTTCTCGATGCCGTAGCCCAGCTCCGCGAGGCTCCGTGCAAGCTCGTTCCGGTAGAGCATCCCGACGAGCTTCTGCCGCTCGTAGAGGCCCTCGTTGGCCATGGTGCGCCACTTCCCTTCTCCGCTTCTGACCATGTTGGCCAGGACGGCGTGGGTGTGAAGCTGCGGGTCGAGGTTCCGGGAGGTGTCGTGGCGGAAGGTGGCGGCGACGATCTCCTGGCCGCGAACGCGGACCATCCTCCCGGTCGCGGCATCCTGCACCCGGGTCTCGGCGGCGTTCCGCTCGACCCAGGCGAGCGTTGCCTTCACGGCGCGGTCGTGGGCGTCGACGACCCGCGCGTCGCCGCCCACCAACGCGGCGATGGAGACCGACTTGGGAGCGGAGAAGGTGAGGTCGCGGCCCGGACGGTGGAGGACCTCTCCGTCCTTGCCGCGGCGGCCGAGCTGCCGCCCCGAGCCGTCCGGCACCCTGCCCTCCAGTACTGCCCGGAAGACGTCCGCGTCGACCGGGCCTTCAAGCCCCAGCTCCTCCGCACCCTTGCCGGCCCAGGAGCTCGCGGACTTGTGCTCGGGGTCGTCCTTCGCGTAGTAGCCGTCGCGTTCGTAGTAGCCTGCGCCTTGGCCGGGCGAGGCGAGCGCCCCGATCGAGAGCATCTCAGAACCACTCGCGCGCCCTGGAAGGGGGCGGAACGGGATCTTGCGGCGCCGAGCCGCCGTCTTGCGCCCGGCTGCCCGCAAGGTCCGCGAGCTCGGGAGACCCGTGTTCTTCAACGTCGACGGCGGGCACCCGGTCCGTTCGCGCCGCGTCGGCTTGCTCCGGCGGCAATTCCAGCGACGTCGGAGCATCGATGACCGCCGTGCGGGCGCCGTCGGTCCCGCCACCCGTCTGTTCGCGCTCCATGCCGCCGCCGTCCGGCGGCCGGAAGTCAAGCTCGCCCTGCCAATCCCCGTTCTCCGGCTGGCCGCCTGCCATAGGCTCCGGCAAGGCGGCCTCACCGCCCACGGGTTCCGCGGCGGCATCGGCGGTCTCCGCCTCCGCCGGGGCCTCCTCCGCGCGCGCCACGAACCGTTCCGTCGAGGCCGGACGATCCACGTACCGGAGTTTGATCTCGGTGACCGGGAAGGGGCCGGGGAATTTCAGGTAGCCGTGCAGGTTCTCGAGCCGCATGATCTCCGAGGGCAGCGCAAGGGGGCGCATCTGGCGGTGCTGCGTCAGCGAGACTCCGTCGCGCATGGTGCTGGCGCCGTAGCTCATGCCCTGCGTGTACTCCTCCACCTCGCCCCGCCCCAGGCTCTCGGCCGACCACTGCGCGGTCTCCTGGTCGGGCGCGGACAGCACCACCCGGGTGCCGCAGAGCCCGGAGATGGTCTCCGCCCCGTTCCTGCCGTAGATGTCGCGCAAGGCCGAGAACACCTGTATCCCCAGCACGAAGCAGCCCCCGAACTGGCGGGACTCCGCGAGGCCGGGCTGTAGGCTCGGCACCTGGTGAAGCGTCGGCAGCTCGTCCAGGACGATCCATATCCGGCGCGCGCCGTCCTGCTGGAGCGAGAGCAGCGCGTGGACCGGGATCTCGAGCCACGTGGAGATGAGTCCCCTCAGGCTCGCGTGCTGGTCTCCCCGGGAGGTCAGGAACAGGAACCCCTTCTCGTCCTCGCGGCCCACCCAGTCGCGAATCGAGAAG